>NZ_JBJMQP010000213.1:0-5825 GCF_045802625.1 Hyalangium sp.
CAGGCGGTTGGTGCGCAGCAGCTCCCACTTCTCGGTGAGGGCGAAGGCCAGCTGACGCACCTCGATGCCATCGAAGGGCTTGCGAAGGATGAGCAGGCGCTGGGACAGCCCCAGCTTGTGCATCATCTCTTCCCAGGAGTAGTCGGCGTAGGCCGAGCAGATGACGACCTGGATGTCAGGGTCATCCTTCCAGAGGCGGGAGGTGGTCTCCACCCCGTCGATGCCTGGGGGCATGCGGATGTCGACGAAGGCCAGGGCATAAGGTCTGCCCTGCTGGCGAGCGGCGTTCGCCAGCACCAGCGCCTCCTCGCCCTGAAAGGCCGAGTCCACCTCGAAGTGGAGCGTCTGCTCCGGCAGCTCGGAGAGACCGAAGAGGCTGGCCTCCATCTGATCCAACGCCGTGTCGCGCGCGCGGGGAGGACACAGGATCTTCCGGAAGTCCTGATGGATGGTGCGGTTGTCATCCACCACCAGGATGCGGCGATTGGGAGATGCGGATGTACTCACGGCCTGACCTCCTCGCCTACGCCGGGTGTCGAGGTCCGCCGCAGCAGGCGCGGGGGATTGTGGGCAGGAATCGGAGATGACTTCAAAGCGAAGATGGAGGCATCCGGGCCGAGATTCTCGGTGCTGCTGGATTTCACTGCTGGAAAGATTACACGTTCAGAGGTAGGTGCTGCTCGAGCCTGTAGCCGAGCGTGGCGACGGCGAGCCCGCCAGCGGCTCCACCGTGCAGCCGTCCGCGGCTCACTGGGTGAGGATCAGATCCCGCGTCTGGATCAGGTCCACATCCCCGGCGAACTGGGCGAAGGCCTCGTAGTCCCTGGGATAGATGCGGTTGCGAGGCATCCGCATCCCCTCGAGGAACGTCACCACGCGGCCCTCCTGCTTCTCCGAGCGCACGTAGCGGCCGAAGCGGCTGTTCACCTTCAAGGTGGGCTGGGGATCCTGCAGCTTCCAGCCCTCGGGCAGCGTGAGCGTCACCTGCGTGTTGCTGGCCTCGGAGTCCTCGAGGAACAGCGGCGTGGAGCGCGAGCTGAGCTGGACGTAGCGCCGGCCGAGCATGGCCGGGAAGGTGACGGGCCCCAGGACCATCCGCTTGTCCTCGGTGCGGGCGAAGCGCGGGACGTTGAACTCGTAGCGCAGGGTGAAGGGGGCGCCCACCTGCTCGGGGTGATCCAGCTTCACCGTGGTCAGATCCGCGCCGCCGAAGTACCGCGTCACCGCGCCCTGGAGCGCCTGCCGGCGGCTCTCCGCCGAGAGGGCATCGAAGGCCTCGGCGAGCTGGGCGCCGGTGAAGCCGGAGTACACCTCCTCGCCCTGCGCGGTGAGCGTGCCGTCCGGCTTGAGCTCCATCTTGAGCTCCACCTGCTTGTTGGCCTTGTCGTTCAGCGGCGGCGTCTTCAGCTGCACCATGGGCCGGCCCGGCTCGGGCAGCAGGTAGGCGTCCATCTCGCCCATCGAGTTCTCGGGCAGCTCACCGAAGGGGGCCCAGCGCACCGTGGTGTCCACCCACGCCGGCTCCTCGCCGGGCACCTCCACCCGCAGGCACGCATAGGGCAGCAGCGACTCGGAGGGGAACAGGTACGGGGCCGGATCCGTGGAGAAGGGGCGCACCACCGCCATCCGCACGGGGATGCCGATGGACTCCAGCGCTGACTTGAGCAGCATCAGCCGGCTGCCGCGGTCCTGCGCCAGCGTGGAGATGGCCGACTGCGCCAGCCCCACGTCCCGGCCGGGGATGCGCTGCATCACCGCCGCGTGCAGCGCCCTCACCGCCTCCATGCCCTTCTTGTCGCCCACGGCCTTGCGGGCGAAGGCCTCCACCTCCGAGGTCTGCCGCTCCCGATCGTAGAAGGCGTCCGCGTACAGCGCCACCGCGCGCTCGTTGCCCGTGGCGCCCGTCCCCACCATCACGAAGGGCAGGAACTCGTTGTTGGACCAAGGCGAGTCCGGCTCGGGGATGAACGGGGGCACCTGCCGGGCCGAGTAGGAGAAGATCTCCACGTCCCCCTTCGTCACCGGCGGCGGAGCCTTCATGTTGTGCGCGTCCACCTTCATGCCGGTGCCCTTGGGCGCCACCACGGTGTACGTGGACCAGCTGTTCGGCATGTTGGCGATCTGGAAGTAGAAGGCGGAGGCGACGAAGCCCGGCTGCGCGGGGCCTCGCGAGGTCTCCGCGAGCAGGTACTCCACCTCCACGTAGTCGCCCACGTTCACGCCGGGCAGGCTGATGTTCTCCTTGCCCTCGATGTGCTCCGGCTCCAGCACCGTGCCGTCCGCCTTGATGGTGCGCAGCGTGAGCAGCTGGGCGTTGTTGGGCAGGTTCACCTCGGCGATCTCCTCGATGCCGTTCTGCTCCAGCGCCTTCTGCACGGTGTGGATGCGGTTGACCAGCGAGCCGTCGGGGAACACCTGCACGGCCGCCGCGTCCAGCACGTAGACGGCGGCGGCGTTCTCCTGGTGGTTCTCCTTCTCGTAGGCCGCGATGGCCGCCTTGCCGTCGATGGCGTAGTCCTGCAGTACCTCCTTGCCCGTCTTCGCGCGTATCACCGCCCGGCGCAGCGCCAGATCGCTCCCGTCCAGGGCCAGCGCCTGCTCGCGCAGCGCGAGCGCCTCCGCTGGCGCCCCCGCGTACTCCCGCACGTCCGCCAGCCGCTTGTAGAGGTAGGCGGCGCGGGGCCACCAGCTCATCAGCTCCTTCAGCGTGGCCCCGGCCTCGTCGTAGCGGCGCTGCGAGAGGTAGAGGTTGGCCAGCGTGAGGCCGGTGCTCAGGTTGCCTGGATCGCGCGAGAGCAGCTCCGCGTAGTTCTTGGCCGCCGTGGCGGTGTCTCCGCGCTGGCGCGCGTGCTCGGCGACGCGGGTCTGCGCGCCGGGGCAGCCGGCGAAGTCCGAGACGAGCTGATCCATGAGCTCCACCGCGTCGCGCCTGCGGGCCAGGCCGTAGCGCAGCGACAGCGCGTCGCACAGCTTGGGCTGGGCCTTGAGCGCCGCGGCGAGGGCCTCCTGGGCCACCGCATCCACCTCGAGCGCGATGGCCGCGCGGGCGCGCAGCAGCTGGACGGGGTAGCTGTCCGGGCCGGAGATCTCCAGGGCGGTCTTCAGCACCTCCTGCGCGGAGATGGGCTGGCTGTCACTGAGGGCCAGCTCCGCGCGCAGCAGCAGCGCGGACACGTTGCGCGGATCCTTGGCCAGGGTCGCCTCCAAGTCCCTGGTGGCCCGCCCGCGAGACACCTTGGTGGGCACGGAGCGATCCTGCGAGGCCAGGGTGGCGCTGAGCATCATCAGGGCCGGAGTGCGCGCGGACTCGTCCAGGTTGGCCAGCAGCCTCCGGGCGCCGTCCGGGTCGCGCCCCAGCCCGTCACTGGCCGCCAGGAAGTTGGCCAGCAGCCCGCCCGCTTCGGCCTCGAGCGCGGCCGCGAGGTCCGCCGTGGCGGGGTAGAACATGGGCGCCTCGACGAAGGAGGGCGCCGCTCCGCTCCAGGAGGGCGCGGGCCCGGTGGCGGCGGTGTAGCGCACCTCGGACGGGCGGCCGTCGGCGCGCGGCAGGGTGAAGGAGAGCGTGCCCGTGGCGCCTTCCTTGGTGAGCTTCACCACGAAGCGGTGCTTGCCGGCGGCCAGGCGGAGGGCCCGGCCGGTGACGGTGGACTCGGAGTGGGCGAGGGCGCGGCGCTCGAACAGGGGCGCGCCGTCCATCAGCACCTTGAAGGAGGAGGAGGACACGGTGCGCGCCAGGTACACGCCGGCCTCGGGCACCTCCGCGTCGAAGGCGAGGATGTAGATGTCACTCTCGGCGGGCTCTCCATCCAGCCGGTGGCGGCCATCCGGGGCCAGCACGGTGCGCAGCGGGAGCGGGCCGTAGGGGCCGGTGAAGGGGCCCGCCAGCGAGCCATCCTTCTCTGGCGGGGTGGGCTCGTCGAAGCCCAGCACGTGGTAGGGCGAGAACGGCCCCACGAGCGTGGCCACGCTGGCGGCGCCCACCTCCTTCACCGAGGTGGCCGTGGCCTGCGCATCCCCGCGCACGAGGAAGACGGCCATCTGGCAGCCGCGCAGGAGCTGGGCGGCCTCGCCCACCGCGCCCGCCTCGAGCGCCTTGCGGCTGGCCTTGAGGATGGTCTCGTCCAGCTCGGGCGAGGTGCCCACCTGGTCGAGGATGTAGCGCACGGCGGGCACGGCGAGCGGGTGCGTGGGAGCGCGCGTCACCAGCTCCAGGGCGGCGGTGAGCGCCCGGTCCGGCGCCCCGGCGCGGCGCGCGAGCAGGTTCTGGCCCATGAGGGCGTAGGGGTCGCCCGGGTCCTTGGCGATGGCGGCGTCGAGGCGGGCGCGAGCGGCCTCCGCGTCTCCCTGTACGAGGTACGCATGGAAGCCGGCGAGCGCGAGGGTGCGAGCTTCACCGCTGCCGTTCTTGGCCCGCTCGGCGGCGGACTCCAGCACATCCGCGGAGGACGGGGAGGAGGGACGGTGGACGCAGCCAGTCAGGCTGGCGGCGAGGGTAAGCAGCGCGAGGAGGCCACGAGTGGTGCGCATAGAGCCCCGAGGGATAATGCAATCCCCGGGGCGGGGCCACATCTGCCTGCATCAGGTGTCCACGGCAGGCAGCTAAGTCATCGGGGCTAAGTCTTTTCAGGAGGGCTAAGCCGAGCCCGATTTCGCGGCCTGGGCGGCATCCTGCCCTAGCGGAATCTTCTTCCGTGAATCGCCTTGCGGCTTCGCCGCACGTGCTGACCCTGCCAAGTGCTCGCCCGCCGGGTGAGCACCCGTTTGGATCGGGGAGGATGTCCAGACGTCCGGACATGCCCCTGGCGCAGCGAAGACAGTCATCGGCTTGGGGTGCATCACAACACGCGGGCGGCGCGGGCCTCCTCCAGCGTGTACTCCCGGCCCACGGTGGTGAAGGGGCCTGTCTTCTGGATGAGCCAGGCGCGGGTGCCTGGAGGCATGTAGAAATCCTCCTCGAAGGGGGAGAGCCCCAGGTGGCGCAGGTAGTCCTGGAGCATCTCAAAGGTGAAGCGGTCCCTCACCTTGCGCGCCTGGTACCGCTCCACCTGCTCGAAGGGGAAGGGCTCACCCGACTGCACGAAAACCCAACGGCCCCCGTCATTGGCCACCTCGATGGCGCGCACATAGTTGTTGAGCTTCCCCGGCTGCTTCGGGCCGAACACATCCAGCATCACCCCACCGTAGCGACCACCTTGGTGCTTGCGCAGCGTGTGGGGCACGGCGACCACCCGCAGGCACCGGATGCTCAGCCACCGGGCCATGTAGCTCATGGGGCTGGCGGCATCCGTCCCCGTCCACTGGTTGGAGACGTAAGCGGTCCAGGCGCTGCGCGTGGGGATGAACAGGTCCCGCTGTATCTCCCCACCGCTCAGGGGCAGCAGGCGGGAGAGGACTTGCTCCAGAGTGCCCGTGATAGGGAGCTCCTCCACGGTGATACCCCGGGGCGTCAGCAGCCTCCTCTCCCACGTGGCGAAGGCTTGCGCCGCCTGCTCGGCCCCCAGTTCCAGAAAGCCCATCTCCGAAGTGACAGGCGCCCAGCGGTCCTCCAGCAGCAGGCCCTTCACTGATCACCTCCTCGCATGAAGGGGTGACACATGCTGCCGTGGCAGAGGATTCTCTGGAAGGCAGGAGCGCTGTCCCTTGTGTTGCGCGGCGCCAGCGCCGGAGGCGCGGCCCTCGAAGGGCTTGCCGAATGAGGGGCCTGGGAGCGAGTCAGCCCTCGCGGTTCCATGCGGCTGTCAGCCTCTTGCTGTTGGCTGTCTTCGTCGCGCCCGGGGCGTACGCCTCTGACGAGACGAGCCATGTGCGGGCCGTTGTGGGGGCGG
>NZ_JBJMQP010000214.1:0-2757 GCF_045802625.1 Hyalangium sp.
CTTCTTCACCCTGGGGGACTTCTCGTCCGCCCGCCGGTTGCTCACCCATGCCGCGACGGGACAGCGATGATTTCGCCGGAAATCCGAGCGGAGATGCGACGGCTCGTGTTGCGCCTGCACTGGCGGATTGAAACGGTGGCGCGCAGGTTTGGCGTGCACCACTCCACCGTCCGGCACGCGTTGGAGAGCGGCCCCGGCTCCGGTGAGGTGGCGCCCGGCAGCATCCTGGACCCGTACAAGCCCTACCTGGTGGAGCGGCTGACCGAGGCGCCGGAGCTGACCAGCATCCGGCTGCTGGCCGAGCTGAAAGAGCGCGGCTACCCGGGCGGAGTGGCGGTGGTGCGGCGCTACATCGCCAAGGTGCGCCAGCCCCGGGTGCGCAAGACGTACCTGCGAATCGAGATGGAGCCTGGAGAGCAGGCCCAGGTGGACTGGGGCTCCTTCGGACACCTGCGCATTGGAAGCCACCAGCGGCCGCTGTCCGCCTTCGCGATGGTGCTGTCGTACTCGAGAGCGCTGTTCATCGACTTCTGCCTGGACCAGAGGATGGAGACGTTCCTGGCCATGCACCGCCGGGCGCTGGAGTACTTCGGCGGCGTCCCCAAGCGCATCCTCTACGACAACCTCAAGTCAGTGGTGCTGCACCACGTCGGCAGCACGGTGCAATTCAACCCGCGCTTCCTCGACTTCGCAGGCCACTGCCTCTTCGAGCCGACCGCGGCTCCAGTCCGCTACCCCGAAGCCAAGGGCCGGGTGGAGAACGCCATCAAGTATGTGCGCACCTCCTTCTTCTACGGCCGCTCCTTCTCCTCGCTGGAAGACCTGCGCGCGCAAGCGGCCGCCTGGCTGGAGGGCACCGCCAACGCACGTCTGCATGCCACCACCCGCGAGCGGCCCGCCGACAGGCTTCTGGTGGAGCGGCCGCGGCTGCACGCGCTGCCGGAGCACCCTTACGACACGGACCTGGTCGTCCCGAGCGTCGTCTCGAAGGAGGCACGGGTACGGCTGGACGCCAACACCTATTCGGTGCCACCGGAGTACACGGGCAAGACGGTGCACGTGCGCGCCGACGCCAGCACTGTCCGCGTCTTCCATGAGGGTACGGAAGTGGCGCGCCACGCCCGCTCATGGGAGCGCCACCGGGCCATTGAGGATGCCTCTCACCTCGAGAAGCTTCTGGAGCGCAGAAAGGCCGCCCAGAAGCCCAAGCAGAAGGATCGCTTCATCGCGCTCAGCCCCGAGGCCCGCCTCTACATCCAGGAGGTGGCACGCCGGAAGATTCGGCTCGACCACGAGTTGCAGAAGTTGAGCCGACTCGTCGAGCTTTACGGCGAAGCGGACGTGGCCTTAGGCATGGCCAAGGCCCTCGCCCAGCACACCTTCGGGGCCCGCTACGTGCGCGCGCTCATCGACCAGAGCCGCTTCGCCGCGGGGCTCGCCGAGCCGCCCGAGCCCATCCTCACCGGAAACACCACCGCGGATTCCCTCGAAGTCCAACCCCACGCCCTGGAGTCGTACGATGAGCTCGTCTCCTCGAAGTCCACCGCCGAATCTGACCCATGACCTCTCCTCCCTCTCCCTGGAGGAGGTGCTGCGCGCGCTCGGGCTCGAATACGCCGCCAGTCAGCTCGACACGATGAGCGGCAAGGCCATCGCCCGCAACGAGTCCCCCGTCTCGCTCCTCAACTCGCTGATGCGCGAGCAGTTGCGCGTGCTCACCGAGGCGCGAGCGAAGGCCGCGCTCCGCCGTGCCGCCATCTTCCCGCTCACCACCCTGGACACCTACGACTTCAACTTCCCGAAGTTGATCGACCGAGACCTTGTCATGAAGGCCGCGACGCTGGACTTCGTGAAGGACAAGAGCAACGTCGTCTTCATCGGCCCCAGCGGCGTCGGCAAGACTCACCTCGCCAATGCACTGGGCCAGCTGGCCTGCCTGCGCGGCTACCGCGTCCGCTTCGTCGTCGCCGCGGATCTGGTCAATGACCTCGTCTCGGGACAGGCCAAGAACACCCTCCACCGGCGGCTCACCGCCTGGGCGGCGCCCGACCTGCTTCTCATCGACGAGCTGGGCTACCTCAGCTTCGATGCACGCGGGGCGGACCTGCTCTACCAGGTCTTCAACAAGCGCTACCAACGCGCCTCCACCATCGTCACCACCAACCTGCCTTTCAAGGACTGGGGCAAGCTCTTCCACAACAGCGCGGCGGCCTCGGCCATTGCTGACCGCCTCGTCCACAAGGGCCTGCTCGTCCGCATCGCTGGAAAGTCCCGGCGCTCCGATCAGGAAGTCGACAACGCCGCATGAGTCACCTGCTGCCTACCACCGACCAACTCCTCGCCGCGCCAGAGCTCGCCATCTTGCACGCCTTGGAGGCGAGCCTGGCTGCCGCTCAACGCGCGCTCCTCACGGCCTATCCCGAACTGGAGCAGGAGGACCTCTGCGGCGACACGCCCCTCCACCTCAATGGCTCCGGCTGGATCGCCGACGCCATCCTCACTCAGAGCGCCGCACTCTGCGTCTCCATCGCCAGGTACCGCCGCGAGTTTGAGCGCGCTCGCCAGGCGCGTCTGGGCGACCCCCCATTCTGAATGCGGGCGCTCCATTCCCCCGGTGCCCCGCAACCAGCTCGCGCCGAGAAGATCGTCCGAGAAGCCCGCAGCCCGCGCCCCAGCGACTGCGGGCTTCTTCGTTTCGGGATCAAGCGATCTCCGTCGCCGCGATCGCTACGCCGCGCTTCCTGAGGATCGTCTCCA
>NZ_JBJMQP010000215.1:0-29284 GCF_045802625.1 Hyalangium sp.
AGCAGCAGGCGAAGCAGCTCACGTGTCCTCTGCATCGTCACCGGCTCCCTTGGGCCGCAGCAGCTCGTCCAGCCCGGAGCTTGGGTCGGAATCCGCGAGAGCGCAAGCCGACATGCCCGCCCTCTGGCATAACTGTCTCCATGCCTCGCGACGTCTCCTTCTTCGACCAGCTCGGCCGGCTCCTCGCCATGGAGCGCGATGCCGAGCGTGCCCGCTCCGCCGCGCTCGCCCAGAGCATGACCCTGCGCGAGCGCGCCGAGCAGGGCCTCTCCGTCCTCGACCTGGAGAGCATCGAGGAGGAAGTCGGACTCGGCGGGCGCATCCTCCTCACCCTCGCCCGCGCCGATCGCGCCCCGTTCCCCTCCCCCCTCAACAACGGCGATCTCGTGGCGGTCATGCCTCGCCGCGCCGAGGTGAAGGAGCCCGCACGCGCCCTCGTCTCGCGCGCCACCCGGACCCGCATCCAGCTCGCCTTCGATCGCTCCCCGCCGCCCTTCATCCACGAGGGACTGCTGCGCCTGGATGTCGTCCCCAATGACGTCACCTACGAGCGCGTGCGCGCTGGCCTGGAGCGTGTGAAGGCGCTCGACAAGGGCGCCGAGCGCCGCAAGCGAGAGGTGCTCCTGGGCAACGAGCCCCCCCGCTTCGACAAGCCGAAGGCGCTCGAGCCCACCCGCCCGCTCAACCCCGAGCAGGCGGACGCCGTCGCACGCGCCCTGGCCTCCGAGGACTTCTTCCTCGTCCACGGCCCTCCCGGCACCGGCAAGAGCACCGTGCTCGCGGAGATCGCCGTACAGGCGGTGGAGCGCGGCGAGCGCCTGCTGTGCACCGCCGCCAGCAACGCCGCCGTGGACCATCTGCTCGAGCTGTGCCTCAACCAGGGCCTGCGCGCCATCCGCGTGGGCCACCCCGCCCGCGTGGCCGCCCGCCTCCAGGAGCACACCCTCGACATCATCGTCGAGGAGCACCCCGACCGGATCCTCTCGCGCGAGCTGTTCGACGAGGCGTTTGATCTCTTCGGCTACGCGCGCCGCCAGCGCACCCAGGGCCGCAGCCGCGAGCGCTTCTCCAACGCCCGCTCCTCCACCACCGAGGCCAAGAGCCTCATGGACGAGGCCCGCGCCCTGGAGCGCAAGGCCGTGCGCGCCGTGCTCGAGCGCGCCCAGATCGTCTGCGTCACCCTGGCCAGCCTCCAGTCCGGCCTGCTCTCCCACGAGTCCTTTGATCTGGCCCTCATCGACGAGGCCACCCAGGCCACCGAGCCCCTCACCCTGCTCGGCTTCCTGCGCGCTCCCAAGGTCATCCTCGCTGGAGATCCCAAGCAGCTCCCGCCCACCATCCTCTCCCAGGAAGCCGCCAAGGCGGGCCTCTCGACGAGCCTCTTCGAGCGCCTGCTCCAGGACCACGGCGAGGGCGTGAAGCGCATGCTGCGCGAGCAGTACCGGATGAACTCGCGCATCATGGACTTCCCCTCGCGCGAGATGTACGGCGGCGAGCTGCGCGCCCACCCCAGCGTCGCGGATCGCGCCCTGGCGGACGTGCTGTCCCCCGGTGTGACTGTGGAGGCCCCGCCCGTCCTCTTCCTCGACACCGCCGGCAAGGGCTTCGACGAGCAGGTGGAGGAGAGCACCCAGAGCCTCTTCAACCCCGGCGAGGCGGACCTGATCGCCGCCCGGGTGAAGGAGCTGCTGGCCGCGGGGCTGGCCCCACGGGAGCTGGCCGTCATCGCCCCCTACAGCGCCCAGGCCTTCCACCTGCGCGAGCGCGTGGAGGCCCTCTCCCCGGACATCGAGGTGGACACCGTGGACGCCTTCCAGGGCCGCGAGAAGGACGCCATCCTGGTGAGCCTCACCCGCTCCAACTCCGAGGGACAGCTCGGCTTCCTCACGGACTTGCGCCGCATGAACGTGGCGCTCACCCGCGCCCGGCGGCACCTGTTCGTCGTGGGGGACTCGGCCACCTTGAGCAGCCACGCCTTCTACTCGCGCTTCATCGAGGGCACCCAGGCTGCGGGCGGCTACCACTCCGCGTGGGAGTGGCCCGAGCCCTGAGGCTGCTACAAGGGTGGTTCTCTCCGACGCCCGAACAGGGTAAGCGAGGGCCTCAGGAGACCCGCGTGCCCCCATCCTTCGAGTCCTTCACCATCCTCTCCCAGGCCGTCGCCGTGCACGTGCGCGAGCGCAACCCGAAGGGCACCCCCGCCGTCCTGTTCCTCCACGGCTGGTTGGATCACTCCCACACCTTCGACTGGGTGCTGGAGCACCTGCCGGACGCCTGGCGCCTGGTCCTCCTGGACTTCCGAGGCATGGGGCGCAGCGAGCACGTGCCCCTGGGCGCTCACTACTCCTTCCCCGACTACCTGCTCGACGTGGAGGCCACTCTCGATGATCTCAAGCTGAGCGAGGTTCATCTCGTCGGGCACTCGCTGGGCGGCATCGTCGGCTCGGCGTACGCGGCGGCGCGCCCCTCGCGCGTGAAGAGCCTCACGTTGATCGAAAGCCTGGGGCCCCTGGGCGGGGCTCCCGAAGAGGCGCTGGACCGCATGCGCGGCTTCCTGGATGACGCGCAGCGGCCCTCCCACCGCAAGCGCTACCCCAGCGTGGAGGCCGCCGCGGCGCGCCTGCGCGAGAACAACCCCACGCTCACGGAGGCCGCCTCGCTCCACCTGGCCCACCACGGCACCGAGTCCTTCGAGGGCGGCTACCGCTTCCGGTTTGATCCACGGCACCGCCGCCGCTTCGGCCACGGCTGGGACGAGGCCCAGTGGCTCGCCATCTCCGCCGCCATCACCTGCCCGGTGCAGGTGATCCACGGCAGCCAGGGGCTCGCCATGGACGACTCCAGGGCCAGCGCTCGCCTGGCCGCCCTTCGCTCCCCCAAGCCGCTCACTCTGTCCGGCGGTCACCATGTCCACCTGGAACAACCCGAGGCCGTGGCTCGCGCGCTGGAGCACTTCCTCCGCTGATCCGAGAACGGCTCCGCTCCGCGGGTAGGGAAAAAACCCAGGTCGCCAGACCCCAGGTAGGGAAAAGACTTTCCACCCTGAAGGACAACGCCGTTCCCTTGCCTGGAAGAGCGTTGGCGGCTGAGCCTCGCAAGCTCCTGATCTCACGAAGGCGCGCGAAGGCGCGGGGGTTGGTACGCCCTTTGGATTGGGGAGCCCCGGATGCGCACGCGCAGGCGGGCAAGGACAACGGCGGGAGCGACGATGAGGCGGCAGGGGTGGGGCTGGGGACGGGTCCTCGGGCTGGTGGTGGTGGCAGCCGTGATGGGGGCGTGCCACGAGCCGGGGAACACTCGCTCGGTGCAGGCAGCCGCGGTGGTCGACACGGAGCTCCTCGACTTCGGCGAGGTGCCCGTGGGCGAGTGGCGAGAGCAAACGGTGGTGGTTCGCAACGTGGGCTACGTGCCGTTCTCCGTGCTGGAGGCGCTGGCGCTGGACAACACCCCCTCGTACCAGGTGGAGCTGGTGGACGGGGGCCGCGTGGCGCCGGGCGAGTCCAAGAAGGTGAGGGTGCGCTTCCACCCGCTGACCGAGGGCCCCATCGCAGAGCGGGTCCACCTGGCCACGGATGCCAACACCGGCCGCGAGCACACCATCTCCGTGCGAGGCCAGGGCTCGCCCACGCCGATTCAAATCTCCCCCTCCGTGCTGGACTTCGAGACGCTCGAGGTGGACAGCGACCGGACGCTGACCTTCACCGTCACCAACCCGGTGGATCTGCCGCTCACGGTGCAGGTGGCGGGCGCCAACGCCGATCCCTTCTCGACGGACACCATCACCCTGCCGCCCTTCAGCACCCAGGAGGTGCACACGAAGTACCTGCCGCACGAGCTGGGCCGCATGGGCGCGCTGGTGGAGGTGCGCTCCTGCGAGGGGTGCACGCCGACGAGGGTGCAGCTCGCGGGCAACTCGGTGCCCAGCGCCTTCGTCTTCGAGCCCTCGCCGGTGCCCTTCCCGTCCATCCCCGTGCACGAGAGCGCCGAGAGCCACACGCAGGTGCGCAACATCACCTGGCGGCCGGTGACCATCTCCCAGCTGAACACGACGGACGAGTCCTTCGCGGCGCTCACGCAGCTGTCGGGGCAGACGGTGCGGCCGAACGAGGCGGTGCGGCTGCAGATGCGGTTCGCGGCGCGCACCTCGGGCCCGACGACGGCGGACCTCACGGTGGACTACGAGTCGGACAAGGCGCGCCAGACGCAGGTGATGCTGGACGCGCGAGGCGGGCAGCCCACGCTCGCGGTGGCGCCGGCGGCGCTGGACTTCGGCGAGCTGCCGGTGGGCGGCAAGGTGGGCAAGGTCATCCGCATCTCCAACGGCGGCAGCAACGGCAACCTGCTCTTCCTGGGCGTGCATGGGGGCGGAGCCTCGGAGCAGTTCGGCGTGGACGTGCCCAAGCGCGGCACCCAGGCGTACGGGTGGAACGGCGGCGCGTGGCCCTCGCTGCAGGCGGACTCGCTGCCCATCGCTCCGGGCAATGACGCGCTGGAGCTCACCGTCTACTTCGAGCCCCAGGCCGAGGGCAGCTTCCAGGCCACGCTCACGCTGTCCTCGAGCGACTTCTTCACGCCCGAGCGCACCATCACCCTCACCGGCCGGGCGCACACCAGCGGCCCGTGCGTGTACGAGCTGCGGCCCCAGCCGGTGCTGGACTTCGGCAACGTGGCGCCGGGCCGGGGCGCGGTGCTGGGCATCTACATGCGCAACCCCGGCCGCGCCGAGTGCGCGGTGAAGGACATTCACCTCTCCAACAATGCGGGCGGGGCCTTCTTCATGCCGGGCGGTCCGCTCACCGGTGGCGTGCTGCCGTATGACACGGCCTTCAGCACGCAGGTGGCCTTCAAGCCGCCCGCCGAGGGCGCCTACGCGGGCGAGCTGATGCTGACGGTGAACGACCCGGCCGCGCCCACGGTGAGGCTGCCGCTGAAGGGCTCGTCCAAGGCGTCGTGCCTGGTGGCCGCGCCGGCCTACGTGGACTTCGGCCCCATCCGCTACGACTGCGAGACCCACCCGCGCCGCACGCTCATCTCCAACCAGTGCCCCTACCCCATCACGGTGGACAACGCGTGGATCGGCACCGGCACGAGCGAGCAGTTCCAGCTCACCACGCCCCTGGCCGACCCACGGCAGCTGGCGCCGGGCGAGGGCTTCGAGCTGGAGGTGACGTACGCGCGCAACGTGCATGGCCAGCACTACAGCCCGCTCTTCGTACAAGGCAACAACGAGCCCGTCCCGCTGGTCGTCCCGCTCCTGGCGGAGACGAACCACGAGGGCCTCCAGCGGGATCAGTTCATCCAGGGCACGGACAGCCAGCTCGATGTGCTCTTCGTCGTCTCCAACACCACCACCATGGACACCTTCCAGCGGCGGCTGCAGTCGGCCATCCCCGGCTGGCTGGAGCACGCCCGGCAGGAGGGAGTGGACCTGCGCGTGGGCGTCACCACCACGGGCCTCGTCCCGCGCAACGTGTGCCAGGGGCCCGCGCAGGGCGGCGAGGACGGACGGCTGGTGCCGGCGGATGGCAGCAGCCAGCGCGTGGTGAGCAGCCTGGCGGCCTCGGCGGCGGCGGCGCTCCAGGCCAACGTGAGCGTCGGCCTGTGCCACAACCTGGTGCAGGGCCTGGAGACGGTGCGGCAGGCGCTCTCCTCGCCGCTGGTGGACAGCGTGGATGATCCGCGCACCTCGCTGCCCAATGACGGCAACGCGGGCTTCCTGCGCTCCACGGCTCGCATGGCGGTGGTGGTCCTGTCCGACGAGGATGACCACTCGGGCTTCGCACCGGACAGCTACATCCAGTTCCTCCAGAGCCTGAAGGGGCCGGGCATGTCTCACCGCACCCAGCTCTACGCCCTGGTGCCCACCAACGGGCAGTGCCGGACCGCGAGCGACTCGGCCCCGCGCTTCTCCGAGGTGGCTCGGGCGACGGGCGGCGCGGTGGGCTCGGTGTGCCAGGGTGACTACCAGCCCTTCCTGGCCCAGGTCATCGGCCGCGCGGGAGACCCGCAGGCCGACTTCCCCCTCACCGCCACGCCCACGGGCACGACCGAGATGTCCGTCCAGGTCAACGGACGCACGGTGGACCGCGGGCTCTGGTGGTACGACGCCGCGCGCAATGCCCTGGTGTTCAATGCCAACGCGGTGCCCAAGACGGGGGAGAGCATCCAGGTCCGCTACCGGAGCGTCTGCCGGGCTCCCCCAGCGCCGTGACGGGCGGACCAGGGCTGGAAATCCCGTGAGACGGGCTTCCGATCACAGGCCCCGCGCGGCTATCGTTCCCGGTGCGTGGAGACCTTCGGGCGCTATGAGCTACTGCGCAAGCTCGCGGCAGGCGGGATGGGCCAGGTGTACCTGGCCCGGCAGAAGGGTCCCGTGGGCTTCCAGAAGCTGCTGGTGGTGAAGCGGCTTTTGCCCCACCTGTCCGAGGACGACGAGTTCATCGCCATGTTCCTGGACGAGGCGCGCATCGCCGCGCTGCTCAACCACCCGAACATCGCGCAGATCTACGATCTGGGAGAGGTGGACGGCATCTACTACATCGCCATGGAGTACGTGCATGGCGAGGCCATCGCCGAGGTGAACAAGCGGGCCATCCAGCGCAAGGGCTCGATGCCGCTGGCGCTCAAGTGCCGCGTCATCTCGGACGCGGCGGCGGGGCTGGACGCGGCGCACCATGCCCGGAGCCCCTCGGGGCGCAAGCTGGCGCTGATCCACCGGGATGTGTCGCCGCAGAACGTGCTGGTGGGCTTCAACGGGGCGGTGAAGATCATCGACTTCGGGGTGGCGAAGGCGGCCAACAAGTTCAGCCAGACGACGGCGGGGCAGATCAAGGGCAAGCACGCGTACATGTCCCCGGAGCAGGCCAAGGGCGAGCCGCTGGATCACCGCTCGGACGTGTTCGGCCTGGGGACGGTGTTCTACGAGCTGCTGACGAACACGCGCCTGTTCAAGCGCGAGTCGGAGCTCGCCACGCTGAAGGCGGTGGTGGGCGCGAAGGTGGCGCCTCCCTCGGAGGTGGTGCAGGGCCTGCCGAAGGCGCTGGATGCGGTGGTGCTCAAGGCGCTGGCGAAGAACCGGGACGAGCGCTTCGCCACGGCGGGCGACTTGCAGCTGGCCATCGAGGACTTCCTCTTCAAGCAGCAGCTGCCGGGCACCACGGCGCACCTGGCGGCCTTCATGCGGGAGATCTACGCCGAGGAGCTGGAGGAGGCGGAGTCCAGCGAGCCGACGATCATCGCGTACGATCCGCGGCTGTCGGGCCGCAAGCCGCCCCCGCCGCTGCTGGACGACTCGGCCCCGACGACGCAGGTGCCCGCGCACAAGCCACCCTCGGAGGCTCCAGCCAAGCCGCCCTCGGAGGCGTCGCCCAAGCCGTCGACGGTCAGCCCGATCCCGAAAGCGCCGAAGGCGACCGGAACCCTGCCCCCCAAGACGTCCGGGACCCTGCCGCCGAAAACGCTCGGCGAGCCCTCGAAGGACGCCACGCCCAAGAAGAGCTCCCGCAGCGGCAAGGGCGAGAAGTAGCGCCAATCCAGGCGCCTTGAACTCCAAGCCCCAGGCGCCAGCCCCTCAGAGGCTGGCCAGGGCCACGCGGTAGAGGGCGCGGTAGCCCATGCGCGGCGCGGGCTCGAAGCGGTCGGCGCTGAAGAGGTTCTTCAGCAGATCCTGGCCCTCGGCCGTCTCCCCCAGCCCGAGCAGCGTCGTCTCCAGCGTGCGCACCATCGAGGGCGGCACGCTCATCGCCACCGGCACGCCGTCGTTGGGCGCCTCCTCGGTGTAGGCGATGAGCTCGAACTTGTCCGCCGCCTTGCCGCCCAGCACCTTCTCCACACCCGCGCTGAACGCCAGGCCCGTGGAGGCCGGCGGGCAGAACACCCCCGCCACATCCGCCGTCCCCGCCAGCACCTCCTCCAGCGCCCCGCGGTAGGAGCCCGTGAAGTGCTGCGCCGTGAAGGTCCGCGAGGGCTCCACGCCCTGGGACTTCAGGTACGCCACCGGCAGCAGGTAGCCCGCCACCGCGTCCCGGTCCACCCACGCCGCCGTGGTGCCCTTCAGCCGGTCCATGGTCAGCCGCGCGCCCGCACGGCACACCAGCGCCGCCCGGTACGAGGACATCCCCAGGCGCACGCCTCGCACCAGCACGCGCACGCCCATGGCCTCGGTGCGCGCGCAGACGAAGGGCGGCGCCCAGGCCGCGTCCGCCCGGCCGGACAGCAGATCCTTGGCGAGCGCCTCGTAGCTGGCCGCCACGCTCACCTCCACCGACTTGCCCAGCGCGCTCTGCAAGAACGCCAGCAGCTTGTCGGCACGATCGCGCACCTGCTCGCTGCCCAGCGACGGCGGCAGCACGAACCGGAACGCGTTACGAGTCGAATTCGGAACGTTCACGGACATACGCCCGCCTAAGCCCCCGCTCCCTGATCCAGCCGCGACACCTCGTCATCCGCCAACCCGAACGTCGCCTGCAGCAGATCCAGGATGCGCTGCTCGGCGGCGCTGGCCTCGCCCGAGGCGTGGGCGATCTTCGTCGCCAGCCGGTAGGCCTTCACCCGCTGCCCGTGCGTGGTCAGCCCATGCGCCATCACCTGGAGCCGCTGCGGCAGCCCCTCGGTGGCCAGCGCGGACACCGCCTCGCTCACGAAGCCCTGGGCCCGCTCCGGGCTCACGTTCTGGAAGAGCGGATCCGCCGCGAAGCTCTCCACCAGCGCCCGCGCCTCGGCCTCCTTGAGCTGCCCGTCCGCCGCGCTCACCAGCACCATCACCTCCGCGTACAGCCGCTCCAGCGGCTCACCGAGCGCCTCGGCCAGGCTGCCCCCCTGCTCGATGATGTCGATGATCTGCGCCACCTCGTCCTCGGAGATGCCGAGCGCGGCCTGCATCGTCTTCAGCAGCCCCAGCTCCATGCGCGTGGCGCGCTGGTCCGCGAAGGCCACCGCCGCCGCCAGCCCGAAGGCCAGCATCCGGGTCTTGTGGTCCGGCAGCCGCGTGCGCAGCGAGGTGAGGATCTCCTGGAGATCCTTCGCCTGCGACAGCCGCTGGGCGCTGGACTCCACCAGCGCGTTGAGCTCCTCGGGCTTGGTGCCCTCGAACTCGGGGCGCTCGATGACGCGCGTCAGCAGCGTGCGGATCTCCACCTGGGACACGGAGCCATCGGCCATGGCGGCCAGCAACATGGCCTCCACGAGTGCGGCGTTGCGCTGCTTGCGCGCGTTCAGGGCCTGTTCTCGAGCCATGGGCTGGCGCTCCCTTCCGGGGGACGAGGGGTGGAGTTGACAGCCTCTTCCTTCGCATCCAGCGACAGAAAATCGAAGAGGTTTCGATCCAGCAGGTGGCTGGGCCGCACGTTATTCATCGCCGAGAGGATGCTCTGGCGGACATTGGGGATCTCCTTGCCCAGCTCCTCCACCAGCCGCTGCATGCGCTTGCGCTGTAGGTTCTCCTGCGAGCCGCACAAGTCACAGGGGATGATGGGGAACTGCCTCAGCTCGGCGAACTGGGCGATCTCCTTCTCGGGCGCGTAGCACAGCGGCCGGATGACGGTGTTGCGCCCATCATCGCTCTTGAGCACCGGCGGCATCGCCTTGAGCGAGCCCGCGAAGAACAGGTTCAACAGCAGCGTGTTGATGAGATCATCCCGGTGGTGCCCCAGGGCAATCTTGGTGCAGCCCAGCTCCACCGCCGCCGTGTAGAGGATGCCCCGGCGCAGCCGCGAGCACACCGTGCACTGTGTCTTCCCCGGCGGCGTCTTCTCCAGGACGATGCTGTAGGTGTCCTCCTTCAGCATCTTGTAGGCGTAGCCCTCGCGCTGGAAATACGCCTCCAGCTTGTCCGCGGGGAAGCCGGGGTGGCCTTGATCCAGGTTCACTGCCAGCAACTCGAAGCGCACCGGCGCGCGCCGCTGCAGCTCCCGCAGCAGGTACAGGAGGGTGTAGGAGTCCTTGCCACCTGACACCCCGACCATGATGCGGTCGCCCTCTTGGATGAGGCCGTAGTCCGAGATGGCCCTCCCCACATGACCAAGCAGGTTCTTCTCCAGGCGTTGGATGTCACTCATGGCGTGCCCATCCTACCGGCGGCCGGGGAAAAAACACGTGACACGTACAGTTCCCGGTTCGCTAGCCTGCCCACCCCGATGCCGACCTTCCCCCATGGTGCCGTAGATATAGTCGACGCTCCGGGCGCCCAGGCCGCCGCCCGGACGCTGGAGCAGGCGAGCGAGCTGGCCGTGGACCTGGAGGCGGACGCCATGCACGCCTTCCGGGCCCGGCTCTGCTTCCTCCAGCTGGGCACCGACACGGACGTCTTCCTCTTCGACACGCTCGCCCCGGGAGTGGAGGCGGGCCTGCTCGCTCCCCTGATGGCCGACCCGGGGCGCACGAAGTTCTTCCACGCCGCGCAGGGAGACCTGCAGTACCTGGCGGAGACGGGCGTGCGAGTCCAGGGCCTCTTCGATACCCACCGGGCCGCCACGCTGCTGGGCTGGCCGAAGGTGGGGCTCGCGGACATCGCCCGGGAGCGGCTCGGGGTGGAGCTGCCCAAGGAGCACCAGCAGTCGGACTTCGCGCTGCGTCCCCTGCCCCCGGAGATGCGCGAGTACATCGCCAACGACGTGCGCTACCTGTGCGAGCTGGGCCGGCAGGTGCGCGAGGAGTGCCGCAAGGCGGACATCCTCGAGGAGGTGCTCCTGGACTGCGCGCGGATGTGCGAGGAGGCCGTGGTCCGGCCGGACGTGGGCGCGGACTTCAAGCCGAAGCTGCCGCGAGCGGGGCTCTCTCCGGCGCAGCTCGCCCTGGGCACGGCCATCGCCCACGCGCTCCACCGCAAGCGCCTGGAGTGGGCGGAGAAGGCCAACGTCCCCATGGGGCGGATGCTCTCCAACATGGCCATCAGCGACATCGCGGTGAAGCTGCCCACCAACCCGCGGGAGCTGGCGCGGGCCGCGGGCGTGCGCGGCGGCTTCGTGCGCGAGCATGGCGAGGAGGTGCTCGCCACCGTCCGCGAGCTGTCCGAGCAGTCCCGCCGCGGCGAGCTGAAGCCCGAGCGCGACTCCAAGGACAGCAGCCGCGACCCGAACCGGCGCAAGCGCGAGGACGCCCTCAAGACGTTCCGCTCGGCGAAGGCGGCCGAGCGCAAGGTGACGCCCTCGGTGGTGCTCCCCAACCCGGTGATGGACGCGCTCGCCTCCCTCCCGCCGCGCAACCTCGAGGAGCTGGCGAAGGTGCCCTGGTTCGGGGAGAAGCGGGTGCGCCTGTACGGAGCGGAGCTGCTGGCGCTGCTGGCGCTGTACCCCGCGCCGGGCCACCTGCTCTAACGCTTGAGCGCCAGCATCATCCCGTCACGCACCGTGAGCAGGACCTTCTCCACCCGAGGGTCCGCCGCCACCTTCGCGTTGAAGGCGACGATGGCGTGGTCCTGCGGAGTCTCCGGCCGGAGCACGCGCCCGCTCCACAGCGTATTGTCCGCCACCAACAGTCCCCCGGAACGCAGCAGGGGCACAATCGCGTCGTAATAGGCGCTGTAGTTCGGCTTGTCCGCGTCGATGAAGGCCAGATCAAACGGCCCCGTCAGCGTCTTCAGCGTCTCCAGCGCCGGCCCCATCCGCAGCTGGATTTTCCGGCCATGCGGGCTTCTGGCGAAGAAGTCCCGCGCAATGGCCTCGGCCTTTTGATCGATATCGCACGTGACGAGCTCGCCATCGGCAGGAAGCCCTTCCGCCATCATCAAGGATGAGTAACCCGTAAACGTCCCCAGCTCGAGCACGCGCCGAGCCCGGGCCAGCTTCACCAGGACGCGCAGGAAGGTTCCCTCCATGGGGCCTACCTGCATCTGCGGCGAGTTCATCCGGGCATACGTTGTTTCCCGGAGTTCCTGGAAGAGCGGACCCGGGGGCTCGGTGTGAGCCTGCGCGTACTCTTCAATCTGGGGTGGGACGAGAGTGAGCGTGTCGGCCATGCCGAAGCATCTACCAGCGATCAGAAACGAGCGCGACAAAGGTCCGCTGGTGATCGCACCAGTTGCGACCAAGGAGGCCATGCATAGCTTTGGGTCCGCTGTGGAGGTGGCCGGCATGACGGGTGAGAGAACGGGCGTGGTGAGGACGGACATCTCTCAGTGCATCACTGCCAGTCTGCGCTGCCAGGCCTCGTGCGAGGCGGGGGTGGCCCGGCTGGTCTCCGAGGGCCACGCCGCCGATAGCGACACGGTGCGGCTGCTCCGGCAGTGTGCGGAGCTCTGTGAGCTGAACGCACGGGCGCTACAGAAGGACAGCGTGCTGGCGCGGCGCACAGCGAGCATCTGCTTCGAGCTGGGCAGCCAGGTGGCGCGCACGGCGTGGCTGGACACCAACGCGGCCAGCGCGGCGCTGGCGCGGGATGCGCTCTTCATGGCGCGCGCGTGCCGGCTGCTGCTCTTCGCCGCCTGAGCCTGAACCGGGTGATGTGATCACACATCCCACCCAACACCTGAATAACAGGTCTATCGAGAATTTTCCTTCTGCGGTATCCTGGGTTCCCCCGATCAGGCAACTTGGGGGTACGGATCTCGATAATCGAGATGCAACCCCCTTCTACCCAGGAACCTCGAATGAGCGTCAATTCCGTCACCCAGCGGCAGACCGCCGCCACGTCGCGCACGGCCGCCACGAGCGGCGCCAACATCCCCGCGCAGTACCGTCAGTGGCTGCCCCAGGTCCAGGCCGCCGCCAAGAAGTACAACCTGGATCCGGCCCTGATCTTCGCGGTGATGAGCCGCGAGTCCGGTGGCAAGAACATCCGCGGCGACGGTGGCCACGGCCGCGGCCTGATGCAGATCGATGACCGCTCGTGGGGCTCGTGGCTCTCGGGCCACAACGGCGGCATGGATCCGGCCTCCAACATCATGAAGGGCGCGGAGATCCTCCGGGCCAACCTGGATCAGTTCAAGGGCAACACCAAGGCGGCGCTCGCGGCGTACAACGCCGGCGGGGGCAACGTGAATAAGGCCCTGCGCGCCGGCCATGATCCGGACAGCGTCACCACGGGCCACAACTACGGCAGCGACGTGCTCAAGCGCGAGGCTCAGTTCAAGGGCGTGAGCACCGGCGGCAGCGGCAGCACCAGCGGCACCGGCGGCACGACTCCGTCGAAGCCCACGACGAAGCCCACGGGCAGCACGGGCTCCACGCCCACGCTCAACGGCCTGCTCAAGAACGGCAGCCGGGGCGCCCAGGTGCTCGACGCGCAGAAGGAGCTGAAGGCGGCGGGTTTCAACCCCGGGCCGCTGGACGGCATCTTCGGGCCCAAGACCGAGGCCGCGGTGAAGTCCTTCCAGAAGGCGCACGGCCTGGCTCAGGACGGCATCGTCGGGCCGAAGACGTGGGGCGCGCTCAAGGGTGACCGGTTCGAGCCGGGCAAGCCCTCCACGGGCGGCACCGGCGGCAAGCCCTCCACGGGCGGCACCGGCGGTACGACTGGCACCGGCAGCACCGGCGACAAGCCGCCCTCGGGCGCCGTGCAGAAGCTGCTCTCCGAGGCGGCCAGCCACGTGGGCTTCCACGAGGGGGCCGGCAACAGCAACCCGTTCTCCAAGGCGCTGGGCCGTCCGCCCGAGGCCTGGTGCGCGGACTTCGTGAGCTACTGCGCCCAGAAGGCGGGGCTCCACATCAACACCGCCTCCGCGCAGGGCGTGCAGGACGCCATCACCAAGCAGGGCGGCTGGAAGGGCAAGAACAACCCGCAGCCGGGCGACGCCGTCACCTTCGCGTGGAATGGCAAGGGCGGCTGGGCCGACCACGTGGGCATGGTCGAGAAGACGTTCAAGAAGGACGGCAAGCTCTGGATCCAGACGATCGAGGGCAACTCGAGCGACCAGGTCGCGCGCCGCACCTACCCGGCCGACTCCGCCGTCATCAAGGGCTACGGCACGATGCACTAAGAGGCCTCTGGCCTCGTAGGACGGAGCGGCGGTGCTCCCGCCGCTCCGGTAGCCCCCCCGGGTTGCTGAGCCGTTGAAGGCCCGGGGCTGAGCGCTGGAGGGACGGGACAGCCACGGCCCGTCTCACAGCGTGACGCCGTACAGCGCCCCGTACTTGCCGCGCAGGTACTCCAGGAAGTCCGTATCCGTGAGCCCCCGCCCCGTCACCTGGCGGATGAGGTCCTCGGCCGGCAGGCGGAAACCCTGGAGATGCACGTGGGTGCGCAGCCAGTCCCGGAGCGGCAGCAGCTCGCCGCGGCGCAGGCGCTCGGTGAGCTGCGGCAGGGCGCGCTCGGCGGCCCGGTAGAGCGACGCGGAGTAGAGGTTGCCGAGCGAGTACGTGGGGAAGTAGCCGAACTCTCCCCAGGCCCAGTGGATGTCCTGGAGCACCCCCAGCGTGTCATCCGGCGGTGTGATTCCGAGGTAGCGCCGCATGCGCTCGTTCCACGCCGCGGGCACGTCCGCCAGGGGCAGCTCGTCGTGGATGAGCAGCAGCTCCAGCTCGTAGCGCAGGACGATGTGGAGGTTGTACGTCACCTCGTCCGCCTCGGTGCGAATGAGCGAGGGGCTCACCCGGTTCACGGCGGTGTGGAACGCGCTCACGTCCACTCCGGCGAGCGCCTGGGGGAACTCCGCCTGGAGCGCGGGGAAGAAGTGCTCCCAGAAGGCGCGGCTGCGGCCCACCACGTTCTCCCAGAGGCGGGACTGGGACTCGTGCAGGCCCATGGAGGGCGCGGCGGCCAACGGCGTGCGGTAGTGGGCCTCGGAGAAGCCCTGCTCGTAGAGCCCGTGGCCGGCCTCGTGGATGGTGCTGAAGAGAGCGTTGAGCGGGTTGGACTCGTCCACGCGCGTGGTGAGGCGCACGTCCTTCGGGTGCGTGCCTCCGGTGAACGGGTGGATGCTCCGGTCCTGCCGCCCTGCCTCCAAGTCAAACCCCACCGCCTCGAGCAGCCGCAGCGTGAAGCGCCACTGGGCCTCTCCATCGAAGCGCCGGCCCGCCAGCACATCCGGCACCTTCCGGGGCGCCGCGGCGATGGCGGCCACCATGGGGATGAGCGCGTCCCGCAGCGCCGTCAGCACCGGGGTGAGGCGGGAGACGCGCATGCCGGGCTCGTAGGCTTCCAGGAGCGCGTCATAGCGCTCGCCGTCGTGGCCATAGGCGTCGGCCTGCTCGCGGCGCAGCTCCAGGATGCGCGCGAGGGCGGGCTGGAACAGGGCGAAGCGCTTCTCCTTGCGAGCCTGACGCCAGGCGGCCAGCCCGCGGCTCTGGGCCTCGGCCAGCGCCTTCACCAGTGCCTGGGGCACGCGCACGGCCCGGTCTCTCTCCACGGTCAGCACTCGCACCATGGCCCGCTGGTCGGGCTCGAGATCCGGCCGCGCGGAGGCCCACGCGAGCACCTCTCCCAGCCGCGGGTCCACGAGCCGCTCGTGGTGAATGCCCTGGAGCGTGGAGAGCTGGTGGGCCCGGGCCTCCTCGGCCTTGGGGGGCAGGTACGTCTCCTGATCCCAGGTGGCCAGGCCGATGACGCCCTGGAGATCCTTGAGCTCCTGCATCCGAGCCAACAGCGAGGGGAAGGTGCGGTCCATGCCCCAGGTTCTAAGCCATCGCGGGCAGCGCGTGCAGTGCTACCTTGGCGCACCATGGCCAACGTTCAGAAGTTCTTCATGGCGCCCGAGGACGAGGTCGCCTTCTTCCGCTTCCTCGAGCGCTTCGTGCTGGAGGTGTACCCCCGGCGCGTCCCTCCGGACTGGAAGGCGTTCCAGGCCAGCGAGGAGAGCGTTCCCCGGCTCCCCGAGGAGGACATGTACCTGGTGGCGAGCGAGATCGGCGCGGCCATCGTGGACAAGGTGAAGCGCGGGCCGGACAAGGGCGCCTGGCGCATCGACGAGGTGCGCTCGCCCGTCATCTTCCTGGAGCGCTCGCGGACGAACGAGGAGGGCGAGCTGCTGAGCGGACAGCTCTGGGCGGAGCTGGACATCACCCCGCAGACGGGCCGACGGGACGCGGCGCCGGATCGCTTCCGGAGCTTGTTCCGCGAGATCGACGAGTACTTGAAGAAGACCTACCGCAAGGGAGACCCGAAGGACTTCCTGGTCGGCCCCAAGGCCGCGAGGCTCTTCAAGGAGG
Organism: Hyalangium sp.; assembly: GCF_045802625.1. Lineage (NCBI taxonomy): Bacteria > Pseudomonadati > Myxococcota > Myxococcia > Myxococcales > Archangiaceae > Hyalangium > Hyalangium sp. The sequence goes on from NZ_JBJMQP010000215.1 coordinate 16,080, forward strand.
GGCTGGTGCTGCGAGACTCAGCGCACCGGGGCGGCACCGTGGTGCCCTTCAAGTAAGCCGCCCCGGCCCGCGGCTCAGATCTCCTCCGAGTCCTGCTCGGGGATGAGGAGCTCCAACGGCGGGCCGAGGACCTTCTCGTCCAGCAAGGCTCCCTCCGCCCGCAGCAGGGCCTGCACCTGCTCGTGCACGGCGTGCCCCGTCTGGGGGCGGTCCCCGGGCTTCTTCTCGAGCATCCGCAGGGCGAGCTGGCACATGGCGGAGCTGAGGCGCTCATCGAACTTCACGGGCGACAGCGGCACCCGGCGTTCGATCTCCATGTTGAGCACCTCGCGAGGCAGATCCGGCGAGAACGGCGCCCGTCCGGCCAGCATCTCGTACAGCGCCACGCCCAGCGAGTAGAGATCATCCGTCAGCTGGAAGAGGTAGCGCGCGTTCGGCTTGTGGTAGTGCTGGCGCTGGAACCGGAGCGACTCCGGGGTGCGGTAGTGCGGGGTGCCCGGAGGCAGCGGCCCATCCGTCAACCGGACGCCCTGCGCATGGTGCGCCGAGCCGAAGTCGATCAGCACCGGCTCGCCATCCCGGGAGCGCACCAGGATGTTCGAGCCCTTCACGTCCCGGTGCCGCAGCTGCACGCCGTCGAGCGCATCCAGCGCCAGCGCCAGCTTGCCGAACACCTCGAGCACCTGCCGGAACGTGGGCGCCACCCGCTGGCGCCAGTCGTGGAGCGTCAGCCCGTCCACATAGTCCATCAGCACATAGGGGTAGCCCTTGATCGGGTGCGGCCAGCGCCCATAGGCGTAGGTCCGCACGATGTTCGGATGCTGAATCTGCACCAGACACGCCAGCTCCTTCTGCAGCCGCGCCGCGGTCTGGTTCAGGTCATCGCTGCTCTCCGGGTGGCGCAAGGAGAACTTGAGCGCGAACAGCTCCCCCTCCCATTCCACCTGGTAGACGGCGCCGAACGAGCCCGCCCCCACCCTCCTGCGAATGAGCCACTCCCCTACTCTCTCCCCGGGCACCAGCGCCACCGGGTGTGGCGTGTACGACGGCATAGTCTCGCCTCCCGCCACCTGACCTGTCAGGTAGGCAAGGAGCAATCTAACCCGTCAGGTCCTGCATGGCCAGAACGAACAACGCAAAGGCCCCTCCCTGGGCAGAGGGAGAGGCCCTGGGCATCCTACCTGGCAGGTCTCAAGCGGCGCTCCAGCGCCTCAGGTGCCGGTGGCGACCGGGGTCATCTGGTGGAGCTGGGGTGCCTCGTTGAGGAACTTCAGCTCGGGGTGCTTCTGCTCGGCGTGCTGCAGCGCCCAGTCGTCGCGGAAGAGCACCAGCGGCAGGCCGTCACGGTCCTGCACCGTCTGCCGGTTGCCCTCCCAGTCGAACGCCTTCGGCTCGAAGTTCGGGCCCACCACCCAGCGCGCGTGGCTGAAGGGCAGCTTGTCCAGGGCGATCTTCGCCCCGTACTCGTGCTCGAGGCGGTACTGGAGCACCTCGAACTGGAGCGCGCCCACCACGCCCACGATGGGGTCCTTCATGCCCATCTGGAGCTGCTGGAAGATCTGCACCGTGCCCTCCTCGGAGAGCTGCTCCAGGCCCTTCTCCATCTGCTTGCGGCGCAGCGGATCCTTGCTGCGCACCACGGCGAAGTACTCGGGGCTGAAGCGCGGCACGCTCTCGAAGAGGACGCCCGGGTCCTCGGCCAGCGAGTCTCCGATGCGGTACTGCCCCGGATCGAACAGGCCGATGACGTCTCCGGGCCACGCGTCCTCGATGGCGGTGCGCTCGGCGGCGAGGAACTGGCTCGGCTTGGCCAGCCGCACCTCCTTGCCCAGCCGCGAGTGGTGCGCGCTCATCCCCTTCACGTAGCGGCCGGACACCACGCGCAGGAACGCGATGCGGTCGCGGTGCGCCGGGTCCATGTTCGCCTGGATCTTGAAGATGAAGCCGGAGAACTTCGGCGCGGTGGGCGGCCGCGGCCCATCCTTCGTCTGCCGCGGCGTGGGCGCCGGGGCCAGGTCCAGGAACGCATCCAGGAAGGGCCGCACGCCGAAGTTGGTCATCGCCGAGCCGAAGAACATGGGCGTCAGCAGGCCCGCGTCGCTCTTCTCGCGGGTGAACTCGTCGCCGCCCACATCCAGCAGCTCGATGTCCTCCTTGAGCTGCTCCAGCTCGCGCTCGCTGAGCACCGAGTGGATCTCCGGCGAGTCGAGCGAGACCGAGCGCTCGCCCACCTCCTTCTCACCGTGATGCCCTTCCGCGCTGAACAGGTGGACCACGTTGGCCCGCCGATCGTACACGCCGCGGAAGTCCGGCCCCATGCCGATGGGCCAGTTCATCGGATAGGAGCGGATGCCGAGCACCTGCTCCAGCTCGTCCATCAGATCCAACGGCGCGCGGCCGTAGCGGTCCAGCTTGTTGACGAAGGTGAAGATGGGGATGCCGCGCATGCGGCAGACCTTGAAGAGCTTCTTGGTCTGCGGCTCCACGCCCTTGGCGGCGTCGATGAGCATCACCGCCGAGTCCGCGGCGGCCAGCGTGCGGTAGGTGTCCTCGGAGAAGTCCTGGTGGCCCGGGGTGTCCAGCAGGTTCACCGCGTGGTCGCGGTAGACGAACTGGAGCACGGACGAGGTGACGGAGATGCCGCGCTCCTTCTCCAGCTCCATCCAGTCGCTGGTGGCGTGGCGCCGCGCACGCTTGGCCTTCACGCTGCCGGCCAGGTGGATGGCGCCGCCGTAGAGCAGCAGCTTCTCGGTGAGGGTCGTCTTGCCCGCGTCGGGGTGGGAGATGATCGCGAAGGTGCGCCGCCGGGCGACTTCCTGCTCTAAGTCGGATGCCATATCGGGAGGCCAACTATCACGGCGCGTATGTTTTTTCGCCGCCTTCTCGCAGCGCCCTTGCCCCCTCGGACTCCAGGCGCTCGAATCCGGGCCTCTCTCCCCTCCTCCAAGGAGCAGCCATGCAACGGACCCGCTACTCGACCGCCACCCCCTGGGAGCCCCGGATTGGGTACTCGCGAGCCGTGCGCGCGGGCCCCTTCGTCTACGTCACGGGCACCACCGCCACGGACGCCTCGGGCAAGGTGATCGCCGCCGGAGATGCCTACGCCCAGGCCGTCCAGGCGCTGCGCAACGTCCAGGCCGCGCTGGAGGCGCTTGGAGCCCGGCTGGAGGACGTGGTCCGCACCCGCATGTACGTGACGGACATCTCCCGGTGGGAAGAGGTGGGCCGAGCCCATGGCGAGTTCTTCGGGAAGATCCTCCCCGCCACTTCAATGGTGGAGGTGAGCCGGCTGATTGATCCCACCATGCTCGTGGAGATCGAAGCGGACGCCATCTGCGACGAGCGCTGAAAAGAGAGAGGGGCTGACGGGTTGTCCCCATCAGCCCCCCTCACCCCACCGGACTACGGGGCAAGTATCCGGTGAGTGCTCCTCGCGGCGATTACAGGTCCGCCGTCACGTCGCCAGGCACGGGCTCCGGGTCGGCCGGGGCATCCGGCTCCTGCGAGACGTCGCTCGGGTCACCGGAGGGAGGCGCGTCATCCCCGCGCAGCTCCGCGGCAGGGCAGGCGTCACGCGTGCCGACCTGCGAGCCGGCGACCACCGTGCAGCTGGTGAGCGGCTGGCCCTTGATGCACTCGCGCAGGATGCGGAACTTCTCCAGCTCGGCCGCGTCCCAGCACGCGCTGCCGATGTAGAACTTGTTGTCCGCGATGTCGCCACCCGCGGCGAAGACGTCCGCGCGGCCGCCAACACCCTGGATATGGCGCAGGCTGGCGAACACGTTCTCCTTCGCATCGCTCGCCGTGTTCTTCAGGTTGTACTTGCCGAATACGCGGACCCGGGAGATGCCCGTGGCCCGGTGATGGCCCACGAAGGCGCCGGTGACGGGCTCGTGGTTGGCCGCGTTGGGCGTGAAGCCCACCAGCCGGTAGGCCAGCGTCTTCTCACCGAGCGCGGAGTGGGCGAACGAGCCCAGCAGCTTGCCCGCGCCGGTAAAGGAGCCCGGCGTCGCCACGGCCTTGAGGTTGTCCAGGTTGACGGCGATAGAGCCCCGGCCGCGGTGCGCGATCTCGCCCTTCACCAGCCGGCCCGCCGCGACGAGCTTGTACGCCGAGTCATCCGTGCTGCCCAGCGGCCGGGCCTCGAGCTTCCACACGAAGCGGCCCACCGCCTGCTTCTTGATGGTGAACTTGAAGGTGGCGTCCGCGCGGTCCGTCGGGCCGTACACCTGCACGTCGCCCGGCTGGGCCTTGGCGCCGCCCTGGTTCACCAGCTCCACGATGGGGGTGATGGCCGCCTTGAGCATGGAGTTGAGCGCCTTGACCTCCACGCGCGCGTTCTCGAGGAACTCCTGGCCCTGGCCGTTGAGCTCGTCCTGGTTGACGCCGAAGCCCTCGACGAGCTGCGCGGCGCCCTCCTCGGCGGCGGCCTCACCGTTGATCTCCAGCGCGGTGCCGGAGAGGTCCGGCGTGGCCTCCACGTACTCCGTGTCCGCGTCCTTGCCACCGCAAGCGGCCAGCACCAGCGCCGCGCCCAGCATCATCGTCTTGCCCATCCGCGTCATGACTTGCTCCTTCGAGGTTTGAGAGGTTGTGACTGCGTTGAGCGCCATCGCATCGCGCTCACGGCCTCTCGAACCCAAGGGGAGCGAGTTGGTTGCGGGGGATTTTTTCCCGGGATTTTTTAGAGCCGAGGCAGGACAGGCTCTTCTGCGACCCTGTCCTACCCCGGTCCCTGTCCGCGAGTCAGACGGCCATGGCGGGGGCGCGCCCCACGTCCCGCACCTCGAGCTGGATGTTCCGGCGCGAGGCCGTGCCCCGGAAGTGGCCGAGCGCCTCGACGATGTCATGGTCGATGAAGTCCGAGTCCGAGCCGTCCACCACCACTCGGGCGCCCTCGGGCATCTGCTCCAGCGCCTCCAGCAGCGCCGCCTTGTTGAAGAAGTACACGTCCCGCTTGAGCGAGATGACGAAGTGCTCGCCCTCGCGCTTCAGCGTGTACGGAGTACGCATGGCGTTGCGCAGGGCGAACGCCACGCTCACGAGAACGCCCACCAGGATGCCCCGCAGCAGGTCCGTCACCAGGATGGCGCCCAGCGTGGCGATGAAGGGAACGAGCTGGGCCACGCCCAACCGGTACAGCTCCCGGAAGAGCGCCGGCTTGGCCAGTTTGTAGCCCGTCACCAGCAGGATGGCGGCGAGGCTGGCCAGCGGGATGCGGTTGAGCAGCCCCGTGGCCAGCATCACCGCGCCCAGCAACAGGGCTCCATGCACCATGGTGGCCGCCCGCGTCCGCCCGCCCGCGTGGACGTTGGCGCTGCTGCGGACGATGACCGAGGTGATGGGCAGCCCTCCCAGCAGGCCTGACACGGAGTTGCCCAGGCCCTGGGCCACCAGCTCCCGGTTGAGCGGCGTCTGCCGCCGGTACGGATCCAGCTTGTCCACCGCCTGCAGCGACAGCAGCGTCTCCAGACTGGCCACCACGCCGAGCGTCAGCGCCAGCACCCACGTGTCCATGCTGCGCAGCGCGCTCCAGTCCGGAGCCCGGAGCTGCGTGAGCAGGCTCGCCGGCCCCTCCAACGGGATTGTCACCAGGAAGCTCTGCCCCAGCGCCAGCCCGGGCCAGACGCGCAGGGCCAGCTCGTTGAGCAGCGTGGCGATGAGCACCGCCACCAGCGCCCCCGGCAGCAGGGAGAGCCGCTTCGGCCGGAGCTTGTCCCAGGCAACGAGCAACCCCAGCGACACCAGCCCGATGACGAGGGCTCCCCACTCGATGCCCGCCAAGCCTTGAGAGGGGAGCGCCAGCTTTCCGCCGGCCAGGCCCAGCGCGTGAGGCAGCTGCTTGAGGATGAGCAGCACCCCGATGCCAGCGAGCATGCCCTTGATGACGCTGGAGGGCATGAACGCGACGAGCCGCCCGGCGCGGGACACCCCGAGCAGGACTTGCAGCCCCCCGGCGAGCACCACCGCCACGGCGAACGCCTCGAAGGAGCCCACCTTCTGGATTCCGGCGAGCACGATCGTGGCCAGGCCCGCAGCGGGTCCGCTCACCGACAGCGGAGAGCGGCTCAACAGAGGAATGATCAATCCTCCGACGATGCCCGCCAGCAGGCCGCTGAGCAGCGGCGCTCCCGAGGCCAGGGCGATTCCCAGGCACAGCGGGAGCGCGACCAGGAACACCACCAGCCCGGCGGGGACATCGAACGAGAGGTTCTTCAGCGGCGAGAGCTCGGCCCCCGCGGCAGTCACTTCAGGAGAAGACGTCTTCATGGGATGTGAGATGGATCCGAAGAGGGATGGATGAGGAGCCAAGAGCTGGAGAGCCCTCAGCCGGCGATACGCCCTGCCTCCGCTGACACCAGGTCTCGCGGAGGTGGCGCGCCGAGCCGCAGGAACTGCCCGCTCACCGGGTCGTAGTTGAACATCTGCCCGGTCTCGAGCTTGTAGACCCAGCCGTACAGCGTGACAGCCCGGCGCTCCAGGTGCTCGCGGACGGTCGGGTGCGTGCGCAGGTTCTCCAGCTGCACCAGGACGTTCTCCTCGGCGGTGGCGGTGAGCAGCGCGTCGCCGTGGAGGTGCTGGTAGTTGTCCCGCATGATCCGCTGCGTGGCCTCGGCGTGCTTCAGCCACACCTTCATCGCGGGCAGGTCCTCCAGCGCCTCCGGGTGGAGCAGGCCCTTCATGGCGCCGCAGCACGAGTGGCCGCACACCACGATGTGCTGAACCTTCAGGCTCGCCAGGGCGAACTCGATGGTGGCGTCCTCTCCCTGGGTGCCATGGCTGTACGGCGGCACGATGTTCCCCGCGTTCCGAAGGCTGAACATCTCCCCCGGCCGCGTCTGGGTGATGAGGCTTGGGTTGATACGGCTGTCCGAGCAGGTGATGAACATCACCTCGGGGCTCTGGCCCTTGGCCAGCCGGGTGAACAGCTCGCGCTGGGTGCTGAAGACTTCTGACTGGAAACGGTGAAGACCCTCGATCAACTTCTGCATGGCATGTCTCTCTCGGCGCGCAACTCTCCCGTCGTCGGCCTCGTGCAAGCACGAAAGCTGGAGGAGTCTCGGGCGCCCGGGTTCGAAGAAATGGAACTCGCGTGAGGACGCTCGCGCGCCCGCACGACACTCGTGGCTCGAGCCCCCGAAGGGGCGGGCTTACGCGAGGTCGTCCGGTGGAGGATCGATCCGGAGAGGGATCAGCACTCGCCGCGGATCTTCGTGCTCGAGCGGACGAGTCTGCACACGGGGCGTGCTCGGACGAGGCACACGCAGGACCAGCCAGCCCCGCGTCGGCAGGCCCTGGCGCGTCTCGCGCCGGAAGAGGCAGGCCTTGAGCCCCTCGACCGCGGCCAGCTCTTCGCCACGCTCATCCTGCGAGCGCTCCGACTGGCTCGCGGGACAAGGCATCAGCGGCGAGCGCGCGCTCTTCCCCGGCAGGATGCCCAGCACCAGGGCGGCAAGGAGGATCCATGCTGTATGTCTTGCGCTGGCCCGATGGTTCACGACGCTCTCACCAACAGCAGGGCCCTCTTGATATTTCAAGAGGCGGGTTCTGAAGCCCCAGAAAAAACAAATGGTTTCCTGAGGCTCTCTCTAGGTAAGGCTGATCCAGCGTCTTGACCAGCCCCCCGCTCGTTCACTGCGCTGTCTGTTGTCCGACGGCGCCTGGGGCGGGGAAGCCGCGCTTGCGCATGAGCGCGTCGATGCCCGCGTCCTTGCCACGGAAGGCGCGATAGGCCTCGGCCGGATCCATCGTGTTGCCCACCGCGAAGACGTTCTTCCGCAGCCGCTCGGCCACGGCGCGATCATAGGGCCCCGCGCCTTGCGTGAAGGCCTCGTAGGCGTCGGCGGTGAGGGTGTCGGCCCAGAGGTAGCTGTAGTAGCCCGCCGAGTACCCATCCCCCGCGAAGACATGGCCGAACTGCGGCGTGCGGTGCCGCATGACGATCTCCTCCGGCATGCCGAGCGCCTTGAGCGTGTCGCGCTCGAAGGCATCCGGATCGATCTTCTGGCTGCCCGCGAGGTGCAGCTTCATGTCCACCAGGGCGCTGGCCAGATACTCCACGGTGGCGAAGCCCTGGTTGAAGGTGGAGGACTTCTTGAGCCGAGCCACGAGCGCCTCGGGGATGGGCTTGCCCGTCTGGAAATGCAGCGCGAAGCGGTTGAGGACCTCGGGCGTGGAGAGCCAGTGCTCCATGAGCTGCGAGGGAAACTCGACATAGTCGCGCGGCACGGAGGTGCCCGAGAGCGAGGGATAGTTCACCTGGGAGTTCAGCCCGTGCAGCGCGTGGCCGAACTCGTGGAACAAGGTCTCCGCGTCCTCCCAGCTGATGAGGACCGGCTCGCCCGGCTTGCCCTTCACGAAGTTGGCGTTGTTGGAGACGATGGTCGTCACCTCGCCCCGGAACCGCTCTTGCCTGCGGTAGGCGTTCATCCACGCGCCGGAGCGCTTGCCCTGCCTCGCGTAGGGATCGAAGTACCAGAGGCCGATGTGCCGGCCGCTGGCCTTGTCCTTCACCTCCCAGACGCGGACATCGGGGTGGTAGACGGGCACGTCGCTCACCGGCACGAACGAGAAGCCGAACAGCTCTCCTGCGATCCAGAACATGCCCTCGCGCAGCTTCTCCATCTGCAGGTACGGCTTCACCTCGTTCTGGTCGAGATCGTACTTCGCCTTGCGGACCTTCTCGGCGAAGTAGCGGTAGTCCCAGGGGGCGATCTTCAGCTTCGCGCCCTCCTTGTCGGCGATCGCCTGCATGTCCGCGACCTCCTCGTGGACGCGGGCGACGGCGGGAGTCCACACCGCCTCCATCAGCGCCATGGCGCGCTCGGGCGTCTTGGCCATGGCGTTCTCCAGCCGCCAGTGCGCGTGGGTCGCGTAGCCCAGCAGCCTGGCGCGCTCGGCGCGCAGCTGGAGGATCTCGGTGATGAGCGCGTTGTTGTCGTGCGAATCCGCGTTGTCACCACGGTTGACGTAATAGCGCCACACCTTCTCGCGCAGATCGCGCCGGGCCGAGTAGGTCAGGAACGGCTCCATGGCGGAGCGCGTGTTGGTGATGGCCCACTTGCCCTTCAGCCCACGCGCCTCGGCGGCGGCCGCCGCGCCGGCTCGGACGGACTCGGGGAGGCCCGCGAGCTCCTCCTCCTTCTCGAGGATGACGGCGTAGCTCTCCTCATCGGCGAGGACGTTCTGGCTGAAGGTGGTGTAGAGCGAGGCGAGGCGCTGGTTGATGTCGGCCATGCGCTTCTTCGGCGCCGCATCGAGCTTCGCGCCCGCGCGGACGAAGTTCGTATAGCGGAGCCACGTCAGGCGCTGCTGCTCGGGGGGCAGCTTCGACTTCTCGGGCGAGGTGTAGACCGCCTCGATGCGCTGGAAGAGCTTCTCGTTCTGGATGATCTCATCAGAGAAGGCGGCGAGCTTGGGAGCCATCTCCCGCTCGATGGCCTGGAACTCCGGCCCATTCATGGTCGAGGACCAGATGCCGTAAACCGTCTCCACGTCATCCAGGGTCCGCCCCATGTCCTCGAGCGCGGCCAGGGTGTTCTCGAAGGTCGGCGCCGCCGGGTTGTTGGCGATGGCGGCGATCTCCCCGCGTGCTTTCTCCATCGCCGCCTCGAGGGCGGGCTTGAAGTGCTCGACCTTGACCTGATCGAACGCGGGGACACCACCGTAAGGGCCCGTCCACCGAGCCAGCAGCGGGTTCCGCGCCTGGGAGTTGTTGGCCGACGTGCCTTGCATGGTGCTGTTGCCCTCCTGGGTGATTCGGCTTCCGAGGCTCAGTTGCGTCCCCACTGGCGTGGGCGCTCGAAGCGGAAGAAGCCGCTCGCCTCTTCCTGGGCGATGACCTCGGCCTCGGTGCCGAAGTAGCGGGCCCGCGCCTCCTGGAGCTTCGCCTCCAGCTCGGGGCCGGAGAACTGCTGCGCCAGGGCTTGGCGCTCCGCCATGTACTTCGCCCCCGCGTCCCAGCGCGAATCCCGCGTCTGGTCCAGCGCGTCCCAGCGCTTGAGCGTCTCCTCGTCCATCCCCATCTCCTTGCGGATGGCGCGCAGGTTCTGCGAGCGCTCCTGAGACGTCATCGCCGTCAGGTCCTGCTGCACGGAAGACAGATCCAGAAACCGGTTCATCGTCTCCTGGCGGTGCCGCTCCAGGTACGCGTCCGTCTGGTCCCCGTAGATCTCCTGCAGGCGCTGCTTGTACGTGGACAGCTTCTCCGTGAGCTTCGCATCGGGCTTCGCGTCGATCGCCGCGAGCGTGTCGGCCACGGCCTCGTTCTTCAGCTCCGAGGCCCAGATGCGCTCCGCGTTCTCCTTGCCGAAGAGCCGGTTGCGCGCATCCCACATGGCGGCGCGGCGCTCTTTGTCGCTGAGCCCTTTCAGGTACGAGTCGTTGTCCTTCACCCACTTCTCGTAGTCCACGCGGTTGCGCAGCGTGGCCGCCAGCTCGTCGTACAGCTCCGGGAACGTCTTCTTCAGGAACGCCAGCAGCTCCTCCTGCCAGTGGTCCGGGCTGCGCTTCTGGAAGAACCGCATCAGGTCTTCCAGCATCTTGATCTGGATGTAGGGCTCCTTCAGCTTCCCGCCGAAGCGCTCGCGCATGTACGCCGACAGCTGCTCGAGCTCCTGGTCCGGATCCTTCAGGAGCGGAGGAGGTGCGGGCACGGGCCCAGCCACGGGAGCCGCCACCACCGCCGGAGTGGGAGCGGGCGGGATCGTCTCGCGCGGGCTCGCGCTGACGTTCGCGGGAGGGAGAGGCCGGGGGCCGGGCGCTGGGGGCTGCCGGAAGAAGGACAGGCCCGCGAGCAGGGCCAGGATGGCCACCGCCGAGCCGCCCAGAATCATCTTGGTCCGCGTCCTCATTACGGCTCTCTCCTTGCCACAGGTGCGGCAAGGTGGCGAGGAGGCCCGGACGGCCCGCCTGCTTGGGCCCTCCGGGCGCTCCCGGGTGCTGCGATCAGTCGTAGGTGGCGATGTAGTCGATGATGGCCGCGTAGAACTCAGGCTCATCGAAGGTGTCCGGACCCACGCCGACCACGTCCAGGTGGTCCTGGTTGATGACGTCCGCGCTGGAGGTCATCTGCGCGGACGTGGGCGCGTTGAGGTTGCTCACGTAGCCCAGGTTCGAGTCCGTGGTGACGGAGTCGAAGGTCAGGAAGTTGTCCGTGTACTTCAGCCGGTAGCCCATCTGCTGCGAGTTGATGCCCACCAGGCCGTCGTCATCGTCCTCGTTCTTGACGCCATCGCCCGCGCCGGCCGCGCCGTCCTTGTCACAGTCGTCCACGCAGTAGCCGTCACCGTCGATGTCATAGAAGAACTGCTTGAGCAGGTAGAGGGCCGGGTTCACGTCGAGGCCATGCTGCGCCGTAATGAGCGAGCCGTACCGCGCGGCGTAGGTGGCGCTGACCGGGTAGGTGGCGTTGAACGCCTTCATGCCCGTGGTCTTCCCGTCGTTCGGATCATAGTCGTCGTACACGAGCTGCTTGGCGCCCGCGACGCCGTCATTGCCCGGCTGGTAGATGCTGTTGCCGTAGTAGGTCGCCAGCGCGTCGATGACGCTGGTGACACCGGGCCCCAGGTTGAGGATGTACTTCGCCACGGGCGAGCCGCGGTGCGGCGAGGAGACGCTGATCATCACCTTGACCACGGTGTAGCCCCGGCGCTCGCGCAGCACGCGCGCGGCCTTGCGGATGTCGATGCCGCCCTGCGAGTGCCCCACCAGGTTCACGTACTGGGAGCCCGCGGTGGCCATGAAGCCCTCGACGTCGTTGGCCAGATCCAGCCCGCGCACCTCCGAGGTCTGGAACGCCTGCACCTGGGCGACATAGGCCTTCTGGCCGGAGTCGAGGTCGCCGTTGCAGTAGACCTCGAGGAACTCGTCACAGGGGTCGCCCACGAACGTGCCGTAGTCGTCGCCCCAGTAGTCGTAGCCGAGGATGTTGTCGAAGCCGGCCATGCCGTGCGCGAACACGACCGGGTATGTCGTCTTCTGCGCGCCCGCGAGCGCCGGCGTGGCCAGGCCGAAGGCGCCGACGGCCAGCAGGGCCAGCAGCAGGGGTTGGGTGTGTCTCATGCGAACTCCTTGAGGGTGATGGGGTGATGGGTGGTGTGAGGGACGCGGCCCGCTACGGCTGCGGTTTGATGAGGGCTCGGTCCTCGGGTGAGAGCTTCTCGAGGCACTGCGCGCAGTACTGGCCAGAGCTCTCGTCCGCGGACTTCACGGCCTTGCCCTTGGCGTCCGCCATCACGCAGCCCTCCACCTCGCAGTGGGTGAAGCCCAGCGTGTGGCCGAACTCGTGGACGGCCAGATCTCCCAGCCGGCGCAGCAGCACTTCCTGTGTCTTGCTGTGCTTCTTGTAGATGAAGGCGGACAGCACGCAGCTCGTCCCGCCAATGTTGCCCAGGCCCGCGATGCCCCAGTCGAGGATGTCTCCCTTGGTGGTGGAGATCTCCGCCTCCGTCACGCCCACCACCTTCCAGGCTCCCTCGGGCACCTGCGCGTCCAGCGCGTCCAAGATGCGCTCCGCGCGCCAGCGCTTGCGGGGCTTGTAGAAGGCCTCCTCGGGCAGCTCGCGCTGCGGCTCGATACGGACCTGCACGTCCACGCGGGCCTGGATCTCCTGGGCCACGCGCTCCAGGTACTCCTGCTTCACCGGGCCCAGCGGGACGAGGGACACCAGCCGCTGGGGCGCATCCGCCGAGGAGGCCAGCGACGCGCCCAGCAGCACGACGACCAGCAGCAGCCGCTGGACGAACGGGGGGTGTCGTGACTGCCTCTCCATCGCGCCTCGTGCTCGGATTGATTTCCCAATCGGTCATATCACGCAGTCCTCGGTGACTGGAACTCGCGCTTGCCTCGGTTCTCCGACAGGCTGCGCGCGCCCTGTCGGGGGCAGCAACGGCCCAGCACTCGCTTTCACGTCCCTGATGTGAGGCGAGTGTCTGGGCTGTTGTCTTTTCACCAGCGCGCGTGGAGCCACCGACATGGCAGACACGCACCACCCCGCAGTGAGCGGGCAGCTGCAGCAGTTCACCTGCAGCCGCCCCAACTGTTCCTTCACCACCACTGAGTTCCAAGCGGCTGTGCAGCACTGGCAGCAGCGCGGCCACGCCTACCGCAGGCAGGAGCCTGGGCAGAGCCCGCAGCCTGAGCCGTCCCGGAGCACTCTCCCGGAGCTCCCGCCCGTCGAGTCCCTCGAGGACAAGGTGGACACG
>NZ_JBJMQP010000216.1:0-8071 GCF_045802625.1 Hyalangium sp.
CGCGAGCTGCCGCTGCAGTAGATTCAGATGGAGGGATCGCTCGGAGGAGACGGGGATACACTCCATCCATGTCCGTCAAGTTGGTCCCTGGGCTCTACGAACAGCTCGTCACCGTCCCTCTCGCCCGGCAGCTTGAAGGCACTCCTTCGGAGCTCGTCCGGCGTGAGGAGCTCGATGTCGAGGACGCGGATGTGCTGCTCGCCCGGCACGTCCACACCCAGGTGCGTCACGCCCTCAGGCTTGTGAAAGGCAATGCGGAGGGAGGCGCGGCGCTCGCGCGGCAGGTGGCGCTCGTCAACGGCCTCATCGCCCAGCTCAGCCGGGATGCGGGCCTGGAGACCACCGAGCCCGTGGCCGACGCCCACGAGGTGCTCCTCGCGCTCCTGGAGCGTCCTTCGCACCCCGGGCCGCCCCATGTTCCGGCGCGCCCCGAAGTGCCGCTGAGCGCGAGTGCGCTCCTGGTGAATGGCTCGACTCAGCCGCGCATTGGCACCGAGCTGCGGCGCGAGCTGGAGTCTGCCGACGCGGTGGACCTGCTCTGTGCCTTCGTGAAGTGGCAGGGCTTCCGGGTGCTGGAGGCGGAGCTGCGCGCCCTGCGCGAGCGAGGCTGCCGCCTGCGCGTGCTGACGACCACGTACATGGGGGCCACGGACCGGCGCGCCCTGGATGCGTTGGTGGACATGGGCGCGGAGGTCCGCGTCTCCTATGAGACTCGGACCACTCGGCTTCATGCCAAGGCCTGGCTCTTCCACCGGAACACCGGCTTCTCCACCGCGTATATCGGCTCGTCCAACCTCTCGCGCTCGGCGCTGCTGGACGGGCTGGAGTGGAATGTCCGTGTCGCCGCCACCGAGCAGCCCCACCTCGTGGACACCTTTCGCGCCACCTTCGAGGCCTACTGGGAGGACACCTCCTTCGAGCCCTACGAGCCGGCCCGTGACGCCGCTCGCTTCGACAGCGCCATCGCCGCCGAGCGGGGAGAGGGAGCGGGCGTTACCCTCGTGGGGCTCGAGGTGCGGCCCTTTGAGCACCAGCGCGCCATGCTGGAGCGGCTCGAGGCCGAGCGCATGCTTCACGGCCGGTGGAAGAACCTGGTCGTCGCCGCAACCGGCACGGGGAAGACGGTGCTCGCGGCGCTGGACTATGCGCGGCTTCGCAAGGAGGGGCGTGTGGACTCGGTGCTCTTCGTGGCGCACCGCGACACCATCCTGCGCCAGAGCCTCCATACCTTCCGGAGCGTGCTGCGTGATGGCGCGTTCGGCGAGCTCTACGTCGGTGGCGAGCGGCCGGAGGCTTGGCGCCACGTCTTCGCCTCGGTGCAATCCCTGGCACAGGTGGACTTGGCCAAGCTCGCCCCCGACCACTTCGACATCGTGGTGGTAGACGAGTTCCACCATGCCATGGCGGACACCTACGTCCGGTTGCTGGAGCACCTGTCCCCCCGCGTCCTCGTAGGCCTGACGGCGACGCCCGAGCGGATGGACGGGCAGGACGTGAAGCAGTGGTTCGACGGGCGCATCGCGGTGGAGCTGCGGCTGTGGGAGGCGCTCGATCGAGGCCTGCTGGCGCCCTTCCAGTACTTCGGGGTGCACGATGACGTGGACGTGTCACACGTGGCGTGGAGGCGAGGAGGGTACGAGCTGGGCGCGCTGAGCCAGATCTATACGGGCAATGACGCGCGGGCCCAGAAGGTCATCGAGGAGGTGCGCCGGCGAGTCGGTGACGTTGGCCGGATGCGGGCGCTGGGGTTCTGCGTAAGCATCGAGCACGCCGAGTACATGGCTCGCAAGTTCAACGAGCACGGCATTCCCGCCAGATCCGTGTCTTCACGCACGAGCCAGGAGGAGCGAATCGAGGCGCTCCGGGCGGTGAGGGACCGGCGCGTGAATGCGCTCTTCGCCGTGGACCTGTTCAACGAGGGACTGGATGTGCCCGAGGTGGACACGGTGCTCTTCCTGCGGCCCACGGAGAGCGCCACGGTGTTCCTCCAGCAGCTGGGCCGAGGACTGCGCCACAGCGATGGCAAGGCGTGCCTGACGGTGCTGGACTTCATTGGGCAGCAGCACTCGCGCTTTCGCTTCGACACGCGGCTCCGAGCCTTGACGGGGACGTCTCGGCGGGAGCTGGAGCGGCAGGTGGAGCAGGGCTTTCCGTATCTGCCGGCGGGCTGTCACCTCTCGCTGGACCGGGTGGCGACGGGGCTTGTGCTGGAGAACGTGCGCCGGGCGCTGAACATCGGCTGGCGCGGACTGGTCGCGGAGCTGCGCGGCCTGGGGGACGTCGGGCTCGCTCGGTTCCTGGAGGAGACGGGGGTCGAGCCGGAGGACTTGTACCGAGGAGACAAGCGGGGATGGGCTGGGCTGCGGCGAGAGGCGGGCCTCGGGATGGAGCCCGGCGGACCGGCGGACGCGAAGCTCGCGGGAGCCATCGGCCGGATGCTGCACCTGGACGACCCGGAGCGGTTGGAGGCCTACCGGGCCCTGCTCGATCGGCCCGAGCCCCCGCGCACCGAGGGCGTGTCCCCGCGCGAGTTGCGCCTGCTGTGGATGCTGCACTTCTCCCTGTGGGGAGCGAATGAGTCCCCGGAGCGTCTGGGCGAGGGACTCAGGAGGCTGTGGGCGGAGCCCGCGCGCCGGCGCGAGCTGCTCGAGGTGCTGGGGTTGCTGGTCGAGCGCCTGGAGCGGGTGACACCGCCCCTGGATCCGGCGGGGCGGGTGCCACTGCGGGTGCATGCGCGGTACAGCCGTGACGAGGCGCTCGCGGCCTTCGGCGTGGACAAGCCGGCCTCGGTCCGCCAGGGCGTGAAGTGGGTAGAGGAGGAGCGGGCGGATCTGTTCTTCGTGACGCTGCAGAAGACAGAGCGTCACTACTCGCCCACGACACGCTACCGGGACTATGCCATCTCGTCTCGGCTCTTCCATTGGGAGTCGCAGAACGCGACGAGTGAGAGCTCGGACACGGGCCAACGGTATATCGGCCATGTGGCGCGAGGCTCATCCGTGCACCTCTTCATCCGCGAGACGAAGGAGGGACTCTTGGGCGCATCGCCCTATGTCTACGCGGGGCCTGCGCGCTACATGAAGCACGAGGGCTCACGGCCCATGGCCATTGTCTGGAGGCTGGAGCACGAGCTGCCCGTGGAACTGCTCGAGCGCGCGAAGGTCGTCGCGGGCTGAGACGTGGGAGCCGCCTCTCAGGGCAGGGCGATCTCGAAGCCGGTGCGCCCGGGAGGAAATTGATCCCTCGGGCGGCTGGCCGGCGTCACCGCGTAGAGGTGGAAGTCCAGCCGGCGCAGCAGAAAGCCCTTCAGCGCCGGCGCGAGCGGATCCTGCTCGCCCAGGTACAGCGTGAAGAAATGGAAGCCCTGCCCCTGGTGATCCGCGTACACCTGCTCCAGCAGCGCGCGGAAGATGGCGGGGTCCTCTCCCGCGATGCTCGTGTTGCAGAGGTAGAAGTAACGGAAGTCCTGGCCGGGCGCGGGCAGCCGGGGCGCTCCCACCACCGCGGCCATCGCGTCGAAGCCCAGCCGTATCCAGCGCATCCCGCCCCGGTACGCCAGCACCCGGTAGCGCTTCACCGCCGCTGGATCCCACACCGACGTGCACCCCACCAGCCGCCCGTCCGGGTCGAACGCGAGGTAGCTGCGCTCCGCCTCCATCCCCGGCCAGCGCGCCAGCCGGTGCTCCAGCTCCCCCAGGTCATACCGATAGCCGAACGGGCGCACGCGGTGGTCCGCGTCCAGCAGCGCGGCCATGGCGGGTACGTCCTCGGGCGTGGCGCGGCGCACCGTATAGGCGCTCGGGCGCGGCTTGCGGCGCAGCAGGAACTGCACGGACACAGCGGAGAAGCGGCGCAGCAGCGCGTAGTGCGGCTGGGCTGCGCGTGAGGCCTTGCGCCGCACCAGCGCCTGGAGCGCCGCGGAGTTGGTGGCCATCACCGCCGTGAGGAAGGCGCTCACGCCGTGGCGCTCGGCCGCCTCCTCGAGGACGGGGCCATAGAAGCGCGCCAGCCCCCGGCTGCGCCGAGCCGAGAAGTGGGCTCTCAAGTCTCCCAGGTAGCCCACCCGGCTCGGCCGCCCATCCAGCCACCCCTCGCGCACGTGGATGGCGCCCATGCCGTCCAGGCGGCCGCCTTCCTCGTGGACCCAGACCTCGGTGGTGCCCCGCTGCAGCTCGAAGAGGGCGAAGTAGTCCGGGGAGCGCTGGGTGGAGAGCACCAGCTCGCCCTGCATGGGGACCGCGCCGAACAGCTCCAACAGCGCGGCGTTGTCCTCGGGCGTGGCGCGGCGCATGGGACTCATGAGCGCGAGGCAGCCTAGTGGACTGTCCGACAAGTCATTCGACATAGTCGAGGGGGATGAATAACTCCGGTGGATGAGAAGACGACCGCCCCACCTCATCCATCTGTCCGCCGCAGAAGCGGAGTACCTGGAGAGTCTGGTACGAGACGGACGAACGGAGCAACGCACGGCCCGGCGAGCCCGGATCCTGCTGGCCATGGCCGAGCCGGACACGGTGGTCACGGAGTTGGCCGACAAGTTCGAGTTGGACAGGACGAGCGTGTGGGCCCTGTGTCGCCGGTTCGACGAACTGGGAGTGCAGGCCGTCTGGGATGCGCCTCGCTCCGGCCGTCCGCGGGAGCTTTCCCCCCCTGCAGCGAGTGGAGGTGGAACAGTTGGCCTGCTGTGAACCGGCGGGAGTTGGCTTGCAGATGACGCACTGGTCCACCCGAAGCCTGGCCGTCGTGGCACGCCAGCGGGGTATTGCCCCCACGCTCTCCCACTCCACCGTGGCGCTCCTGCTGCGGGACGCCGACCTGCAACCTCACCGCACGCGCTACTGGAAGACCCCCACCCTGAATGACACCTTCCGCCGCAAGGCCGCTCAGGTGCTTTGGTGCTACGAGCACGCCCAGCGCTTGGCGCTGCAAGGCGAGGTGGCGCTGTGCGTGGACGAGAAGCCCAACATCCAGGTGCTGCAAGGTGAGTACCCCGTACGCCCCATGCACTCGGGCCTCATCGAACGCCGCGAGTTCGAGTACGTGCGACGCGGCACGGTCAACCTCCTGGTCAAGCTCGAGGTGCATTCAGGCCGGATGCGCGGCTGGGCGCTGGAGAAGAACGATGGGGCCTGCTTACGAGCGGTGCTGCCCCAGTTGCTCTGGGACCATCGCCACGCGCGCCGTATCCACCTCATCTGGGACAACGGCTCCAGCCATGTCGCCCGGCAGACGCGGGATTGGCTGCACACCCATTATCCGCTCGTCCGGGTGCTCTTCACTCCGGCGCATGCATCCTGGCTCAACCAAGCCGAATTGCTCCTACGCGCCTTCACAGAGCGCTACCTGCGGCGCGGAGAGTGGGCCAGCCGCGGCGGCCTCATTGACCACCTCAACACCAGCTGGCCCGAGTACAACCGTCTCTACGCCCATCCATTCACCTGGTCCTGGACTCGCTCCAAGATGCACGCGTGGATCGACCGCCACCTGTCCTGACTATGTTGAAAAACTTGTCGGACAGTCCACTAGGCCCGCTCTCCACAATGCCCGTAGGCGAACGTCGCGCGTGCTCTCTCCACGGTTCCAAACGTGTCCGGCGCAGGCACTCTCCACCGGGCCCAACAGGCGAGCCTGGACGCGTGGCTCCATGGGCCCGGCTTCACCTGTCCGACGCGCGGGGCTGCACCGTGCCCGGCTCCCCGTGTCCGACGCGCGCTGCACGGACCCAGTAGGCCCGCCTCAATGTGGGAGGGCCGCACCGGCCCCGTAAGCCCGCCCCGAAGTGCGCGGGCTTCACCGCGCGCCCATCTCCCCCCTGTCCGGTGCGCGCGGTCCACGAGGCCAGCACAGGCAGGGACTGGAGCGGCTATGTCGCTACGGGGCGCGTGGCGCACTGGCGCTGGAGCGTTTGTCACGAGCGGAGGACGGCCGCATTGCCTATCGCATGAAGCGCCCGCTGCCGGACGGCACGACGCACCCGCTCTTCACCGGGCTGGAACTTTTACGGCGTGTGGCGTCCCTGGTGCCTGCGCCTCGGGCAAACCTCACGAGGTTCCACGGCGTCTTCGCTCCAGGCGCCAAACTGCGGCCATTTCTGGTCCCCCAAGCGGAGGAGGCGAGAGCGGGGAGTGAGGCAGCGGCCAGCAAGGAGCGGATGAAGCAGAGGACGCCGCGAGTGGATGGGGCAGAGTTGCTGAAGAGGACGTTCGACTTCGACGTGTTCGCCTGCGTGAGGTGTGGAGGCAGGCTTAAGGGTCTTGGCGTACGTGAAGGCAGGGCGGGCAGTGCGAGCGATACTGGAGCACCTGGGCTTGCCCACGGCAGGGGTGAGCCGGGCCCCGGCGCAACAGTCAACCCAGGCCGCGGGGTGGGCTACGAGTAGGCGGTGAATACAGCGGCCCCCGCTGCCGTCAGTCCCTCCAACCTCAGCAGGAGGGCCTGCCATGGTCCTGGGATGGGTTGTGGTCGCGGCGCTGCTTTCGTCCACGCCACCGGCGGAGCTGCGAATCAACAAGCACGTCTCGTACGAAGCGGAGCGGACGCCCGAGGGCGGGCTCCAGGTGCGCTTCCGGTTCAAGGACCACACCGACACCCCTCAGCTCTTCGAGCACACCTACAACTATCAGCACACCCTGGAGATGATCTCCCGCTTCGGGCTGCCGAGCGGCTTCTTCCGCCCGTACACGAACGCGGAAGCGGCCAACCGCTCCAAGATCCTCGACAACGGCCTGTTCCTGCGCAACGGCGACAGGGTCGAGGTCGATCTGAGCTCCGTGACGAACTTCTACGCCGAAGAGTTCGCCCAGCCCATCGCTGACTTCATCGTCCAGAGCCTGCGGCAGCGAGGGATGGACACTCGGACGGACCGGATCAAGATGGCGATGGCCTTCACCCAGGACATCCCCTACGGCGTGCCGGACTTCGATGGCGATGGGGTGTTCCGCTCCGGGCTGTCCCCGGCCCCGCTCATTCTGCTGTCGGGGTTGGGGGACTGTGACTCGAAGGCGACGCTCTTCGCGGGGATCCTGAGCTACCTCATCAACCCCGAGGACATCCTCTTCCTGCACCAGGTGAACGAGGCGCACCTGCTCACCGCCATCCGCGACCGCGACACCAAGGGGCGTACAACCCTCACCCACAATGGGCAGACCTACGTGTTGGCCGAGACCGCGGGCCCTGGCCGCGCGGATTATGGAGAGCTGGGCGACACCCGGAGCGCGTCGTTCACGGTGGAGCCCTTCGTGAACAGGATCCTCCCCTATCACTCGGATGCGGACTCACGCCCCTATGGAGGAGCCCTGCCTCTGTTCAGCGGCGTCTCCGGCAACGTCTTCTGGAGGGGCTCCAACAGCCAGGCCATTGCCTCTCGCGAGGCGGAGTACGAGCGCCAGGATACCGGCAACCGAGCCGACACGGACGACACCGCGGAGTACGAACAGCCGTCCTCGGTTGCTCCAGGAGAAGAAGCCCAGGAGGCCCCTGAAGCGTTCGAGGTCTACTACCCCGGCATGCAGCACTCCGTCGTACTCAAGTGCGGCGAGTCGATGACGGTGCACACGCATGGCAGGACGCGCCGCGTCCGCCTCGACTGCGGGGCTGGGGTTGCAACGGCTCAGGCGGGCCACCCTGAATAGGCAACGCACCGTTCTCACGCCGGGGGATCCACCGTTCACCAGACCTGTGATCCGTTGACAAATAACGGATTTCCATGGATAGTCCGCTCTCTCTTCATTTCAAGGGATTTCCATGCAACCGAGCTTGTGGGTGCTGCGCCGTATGGGAGCAGGGCTCTTCCTGCTGTGCCTTGGGCTGATGGGCTGCAATTACACGGAGGAGGAGCTGCCGCCCGACGATGTAGCGCTCCAGGCTCAAGCCCCCAGTAATCCGATGGGGAAGGGAGGCGGCACGATGTTGTCGCCTCCCACGCACGGCCCTGGCGGCTTTGGGGCCACCATCGGCAATGGGATTGCCTACAACGGCGGTCCCATCATGACGACAAACACCAAGCTCTATTACATCTGGTATGGCAATTGGTCAGGGAACACCGCCCCGACCATCCTCACCGATCTGGCCA
>NZ_JBJMQP010000019.1:0-118244 GCF_045802625.1 Hyalangium sp.
ACCTTCCCTGGCTTAGTACTGAGGTATGAGTCTTCAAGGGCTATGGGATTGCCTTCTATGCTGACAGAGCGGCTGCCGCTGGCCAGGTCTCCATCCTGAGCGACGTTGACGTATGGCACTGGTATTGGGCCGCCGGGCGAGGGGGTCTTACAGACATCCGGCGTTCCACAGACGTTGGTCTGTCCGTCGCCTTTGTGCACGACGGATCGCCCATTGATGTAAACCTTGCTCATATTCCCCCCCTCACATGCAGCGCTGGACAGTCGTCTGACAACACCTGACGATTCTAGCGCTTATCCAGTCCTGCATTCGCCAGCAGAACTGCCTACTCCACCCCCGCCGCCACCGGGGGCCGCAGCACCTTCCCACCGTACTGGCTGGCCTCCAGCGTGCCGCACGCCGCCCCAATGTCCTTCCCACCCGAGTAGCGCCGCGCAATCGGCGCCTTCAGCACCTGCAGGTGGTCCCGGAACGCCTTCAGTTCCTCGGCCGTGGGCGGCTGGTACTTCCCCGTCGGATCCGTCACGTCGATCAGATCCACCTTGATGGGAATCCCCTCGAACGTCTCCTTCAGCGCCAGCGCGTCCTCCAGCCCCAGGTTGAACCCCGAGATGGCCACGTACGCAATCATCGCCCGCTCGCGCCGCACCTGCGTGTACTCGCGGATCGCCTCCACCAGCTCCGGCAGCGGGTGCGCCTTCTCAATCGGCAGCACCTTCAACCGCTTCTCCGCGATGGCGCTCGTCACCGAGAACGCCAGCCGGTACGGGTGCCCCTCGCGCGTGTAGCGCCGGATCTGCGGCACCATCCCCGCCGTCGAGAAGGTAATCGACGTGCCCGAGATCGAAAACCCCGCCGGGTGCGACAGAATCTGCGCCGCGCGAATCGTCTCCGCGTAGTTGATCAGCGGCTCGCCCATGCCCATGAACACCACGCCGCGCACGGGCCGGTCCGCCTCGGCGCGCACCTGGAGCACCTGATCCAGAATCTCCCACGTGCGCAGGTTGCGCTGGAACCCCAGCTTCCCCGTCATGCAGAAGTCGCACGCCAGCGCGCAGCCCACCTGGCTGGACACGCAGATGATGTACTTCTCGTCGAAGATGGGAATCCGCACCGCCTCCACCCGGCCTCCCAGGGGCGAGGCGAACAGGTACTTCACGAAGCCGTCCTCCGCCTGCCGCCGCTCCACCACCTCGAGGCGCGGCAGCTCGGCGTGGGCGCGCAGGTGCTCGGCCACCCTCTTGGGCACCTGGGGCGCCTGGCACACCTCTTCCACCGAGCCCGCGCCATGCGCGAAGACGGCGGCGAACACCTTACGGATCGCGGTGGGGGTGGGCGCCAGCGGCGCCAGGGCCTGCTCCAGCTCCGGGAGCGACAGTTGTTTCAGGTTCACGACGCGGACTTGATCTTCGAGCGGAGGAACTCGGTCAGCTTCGCGGACATCTCCTGCGGCATGCGGTGGGCCAGCGCCTTCTTGCACAGCCCCGGCGTGGCCCGGTACGTGCGCAGGAAGTCCACGCAGGGCGCGCAGCCCTGCAGGTGCTCGCGCAGGTGTTGCGCATCCTCCGGCGTCAGCTCGCCGTCGAGGAAGTCCATCAGGAGGTTGATTGAGTCTTTGCAGGTATACATCCGAACCTCGACCGCGGCCTTCCTCGAATCGCTGCCTCACTCCGGAAGATGCCCAGGGCCCTTCAGCGTTTCACTTCGCCGCGGTGCCCTGGTTGTAGAACTGATCAATGGCCTCCCTCAGGGCAAGCCTCGCCCGATGCAGCCGGCTCTTGATGGCCGGCACAGAGTCCCCTGTCAGCTCGGAGATCTGTTCGTAACTGAGGCCCTCCACGTCTTTCAAGAGAAAGACCTCGCGGTAGCCCTCGGGCAGCCGATCTGTCGCCTGCTGGATGGCCTGCCCCAGCTCCGCGTCCAGGGCCTTCTCCTCGGCGTCCCGGCTCCAGTCGCGCTCGGGGTATTCCGCCAGGGAGCCTCGCTCGGTGAACTCGGGGCCCTTGAGCTCATCCTCGGCCGCCTGCACCACCCGGCGGTGGCGCAGCCGCATGAGCGCGTGGTTTGCCGCGATGCGGTGTACCCACGAGCCGAACGCCGCATCCCCGCGGAAATCCTTCAGGTGCTGGTAGGCGGACAGGAACGTCTCCTGCGCGATCTCCGCCGCGTCCGCCTCCGAGCGCGTCATCCGCAGCGCCAGGCCGAACACCTTGTCGCGGTGGGCCTCGACGAGCTGCTCGAAGGCGCCCATGTCCCCCGTCTGCGCGAGCAACAGCAGCCGCCGATCCTCTTGCTGCCGTTCTTCGGGCGGTGGGGCGAGCTGTTCGGACATGGACGGGCCCACCCTTCCAGCCGCGGCGGCTCCCGTCAAGGACGACGGGGCCTCTTGGCAGGCCCCTTGCTCACATGGCGACTGTCCTTCACCCACAACCGGAAGGGCTCGTCCGCCCACGGCCCCGCGTAGTCCACCCCAATGCGCGGCCCCCGGGCCACCCGCTCCTCGGCCACCGCCTGCCCGGCCGTCAGGTACAGCGGGGATGTTTGGAGATCCAAACGGTTATGCGCCAGGGTGATGCCCAGGGAGCGGCACAGGCGCCCCGGCCCGTCCGTGCGCGCCTCCGGGGCCAGGCCCTCCACGGGCTCCACCGCGCGCACCAGCACCGCCGCGGCCACCCCGGGCGCCTCCGTCACCACGTTGAAGCAGTGGTGCATGCCGTAGATCAGATAGACGTAGGCCCGCCCCGGTGGCCCGAACATCACCTCGGTGCGAGGGGTGAGCCCCTTGGCGGCATGGCACGCCAGGTCGTGCTCGCCGATATAGGCCTCCGTCTCGACGATGCGGCCCACGCGGCGAAGGCCCCCCTCCTCACAAACCAGGTGGGCGCCGAGCAGCTCTCGGGCGACGGTGAGCGCGGGGCGCGCGTAGAAGGACTCGGGCAGCTTCACGGGGGTAGGGACAATTGTCCTGCGGTACAACGGCCGTCAACGCCGCCGTCATCCCAGAGCGGGCATCCAAGCGTCCGGGCGCGGCAAACAGTTCACAGGCGCCATGGGCTGGGGCAGATTGCGCGCATGCTCCCTACCGGCCGGCTCTCCGGTCTTCTTCTTCCAGTCTTTTCGCTGCGTTCCCGCACGGACTTCGGCATCGGCAACTTTGGCGGCATGGAAGGCCTCTTCCGTTGGATGACGGAGGCGCGCCAGAAGATCCTCATGGTGCTGCCGCTGCTGCCCACGGCGCCCGGGGACTCCAGCCCTTACGCCACGCGCTCGGCCTTCGGCCTCAACCCGCTCTTCATTGATCCGCACCAGGTGCCCGAGTTCCAGGCCACCGGCGGCGAGGCGGCCTTCTCGGACGAGCAGAAGCGCCAGCTGGCCGAGGCCCGCGCGGCGCCCCGCATCCGGTATGACCTGGTGTTTCCGCTCACGGACGCGGCGTTCGCCCGGGCGTTTGATCACTTCGAGGATCACGAGTGGGCGCCCAAGACGGCGCGCGCCCAGCAGTTCCAGGCCTGGCGCGAGGCCCAGGGCGAGTGGCTGGAGAGCTACGCCCTGTTCGCGGCCATCTCCGAGGATCAGCAGCGCCGGGCGTGGTGGGAGTGGCCCGAGCCGCTGCACACCCGCAAGCCGGAGGCGCTGAAGGCCGAGGGGCAGCGGCTGGAGCGGCGGGTGCACTACCACGCGTGGCTGCAGTGGGTAGCCGAGCAGCAGTGGAACCAGGCGCGCGAGCAGGCCAAGGCGCGCGGCATCCTCCTGTGCGGAGACGAGCCCTTCATCATCGGCCAGGACAGCTCGGACACGTGGGCGCACCCGGACATCCTGCGCCGGGACGCGCGGCTGGGCGTGCCGCCGGATGACTTCTCCGCCACGGGCCAGGACTGGGGCCTGCCCTACTTCGACTTCGCGGCCATGGAGAAGGAAGACTACCGCTGGCTCAAGCACCGCGCCGCCAAGGCGGCCAGCTACTACGACTTGCGCCGGGTGGATCACGCGGTGGGCTACTTCCGCCAGTGGATCCGCGACGAGAAGACGCCCACCGGGCGCTTCATCCCCCCGGACGAGGAGAGCCACAAGCGGCTGGGCGAGCGGCACTTCCGCCTGCTGTCGAAGGACGCGGGCATCATCGCCGAGGACCTGGGCGTCATCCCCCCGTTCGTGCGCAAGATCCTCGCCACCCTGGGGCTGCCGGGCTACCGGGTGATGCGCTGGGAGCGGGACGACGCGGTGTACCGCAACCCGCACGAGTACCCGGCCATCTCGCTGGCCACCACGGGCACGCACGACACCGAGCCCATGGCGGACTGGTGGGAGGCGGCCAAGGACGAGGAGCGCGCCGCCGTGGCCAAGGCCTGGCCCGAGTTCCAGGGCGTCACGGTGAGCAAGGCCTTCACCCCCGAGGTGCACCGGGCCATGCTGGCCGCCGCGCTCAACTCCAGCAGCAACCTGTGCGTGCTGCCCTGGCAGGACATCCTCGGCACGCGCGAGCGCATCAACCTGCCGGGCACCATGAGCGACAGCAACTGGGCCTACCGCATCACCCAGAACGTGGAGTCGCTGCTGGAGGATGCGCAGTCGCGCGATGCCGCCCAGCGGCTGGCGTGGCTCACCGCCTCCGCGCGCCGCTGAAGCCGGGAGCTACTGATCGTCGATGCAGTACACCTGGATGGGGGCGCCGTCGAACCGGACGGGCCGCTTGTGCGTGCCCACGCACTCGATCCGGTCGAAGATGGACGGGATGGGCTGCTGCGTCTCCCGGTCCACGCCCCTGCCGGTGGGCAAGCACAGCGGCGGCGACCAGCCATAGTCGAAGTGCATCTCCCCACAGAACTCCGTCTCGGTCTCTGGAAAGCCCGTCTCTCCGGGGCAGAACAGGACGGGGCACTCGGCCACATCGTCCAGGTTCTGGCCCTCCTTGAGCCGCACCGAGTCATCCCGGCCCGGCCCGCAGGAGAGCGCCATTGCCAGCGCCGCGCCAAGCAACCCGCTCATTCGCCAATTCATACCCGGACACTCTGGCCCAAGCCCGGCCTGCATGCACGTCCGATAGCGCCAAGTGTCAGGGATCCGCCCTTCCGCACAGGCCCTGAGTCGTGAAACACGACACAGCCACGCCCCCAGAGCACGGGGAACGGGTCAAGCCGTGGACGAATGGATATGAACACGTCCCGTGGACGTAGCCCTCTTCCGACACCGCCTCCGCACGCTCGCCCTCCTGTCCCTGGCGCTCGCCTGCGCGTGCGCCGCCCCCAAGCCCCGGCCTGACGCCCTCGAGGTGAAGGACCTCAAGATCGAAGGCACGGATCAGGTACGCGAGAAGGACATCAAGTCGAAGATCCTCACCACGGACACGCCGTGGTGGGAGCCGCTCTGGCCGTTCGACAAGGGGCCCTCCTACTTTGATCCCAACGCGTGGCAAGCGGATCTGCGGCGCATCGAGCGCTACTACCAGGCGCGGGGCTACTACCAGGCCCAGGTCGTCTCGGACACGGTGAAGCCCGAGGGCAAGGACAAGGTGGAGCTGATCGCCCAGGTGCGAGAGGGGCCGCCCACCAAGATTGGCAACGTGGTGGTGT
Organism: Hyalangium sp.; assembly: GCF_045802625.1. Taxonomy (NCBI): domain Bacteria; kingdom Pseudomonadati; phylum Myxococcota; class Myxococcia; order Myxococcales; family Archangiaceae; genus Hyalangium; species Hyalangium sp. The sequence goes on from NZ_JBJMQP010000019.1 coordinate 5,571, forward strand.
CCGGCATGGAGGCGCTGCCGCAGGAGCACCAGCACCGCGCCACGCTGGAGCTGCCCCTGGAGGCAGGCGACATCTTCGAGGAGCGCAACTGGGAGGGCGTGAAGGAGCTCATCCAGGGGCGGCTGCGCGAGCTGGGGTACGCGGAGGCCGAGGTGGGCGGCGAGGTGCGGGTGGACGTGGCCACACACCTGGCCACGGTGGACATCCAGGTGCAGCCGGGGCCGCGCTACAAGTTCGGCAACATCTTCGTCGCCACGGACGCCAACCCGCAGGTGGCGCCCAAGCGCATCATCGAGCAGGCGCAGGGCTCGGTGGTCAAGGGCGAGTGGTACAGCGAGTCGGCGCTGGCCGAGGCCCAGGCGCGCGTGTTCGCCATGGGGGTGTTCGGCGCGGTGAAGGTCAACCGCGGCGCCCCGGACAAGGAGGCCGCCACGGTGCCGGTGGTGGTGGACGTGCGCGAGGCGCCGCTGCGCTCGGTGCGGCTGGGCGGAGGCCTGGGCGTGGACGCCGCGCGCCAGGAAGGCCGGGTGCTGGGCGAGTGGACCAACCGCAACATCTTCGGCGGGCTGCGAAGGCTCACGGTGAAGGGGCGCCTGGGCTACGCCTTCCTGCCCTCCATCTACTCGAGCGACAAGCACGGCCTCATCTTCAACCTCACCAACGAGTTCGAGCAGCCGCGCTTCCTCTTCCGGGACTTGCGCCTGCAGGCCTCGCTCTCGGCGGAGAAGGGCCTGGAGCAGGCGTACTCGTTCATCGGCGGGCGGCTGCGCACCGGCGTCATCTGGCAGCCGCACCCGGACCTGTCCATCTTCCCCGCCTACAACCTGGAGGTGTACCAGCTCTCCGGGCAGGTGGGCCCCAGCGACCGCCAGCAGGGCGTGCCGCTGATCACCCTGGGCTGCAGCAACACCACCTCCAGGACGGCGCCGTGCAACATCCGGCTCAGCTACCTGGAGACCACCGTCACGTGGGACAGGCGGGACGACAAGAACGAGCCGCGGGCCGGCTACTACATGGCGCTCTCGGTGCAGGGCGGCGGCTCGCTGCTGCTCGGGGACTTCACCTACGTCCGCCTGCAGCCGGACCTGCGCTACTACCAGTCCTTCGGCCTGGATCAGCAGTTCACGCTGGCGGGCAAGGTGCGCGCGGGCTCGCTGGTGCCCTTCCGCAACAAGGCGACGGGCCTGAAGCAGAGCTCCATCGTCAACCGCTTCTTCTCCGGCGGTGGCAACTCCATGCGCGGCTTCAACTACCAGCGCCTGTCTCCGCAGGCGCCCATTGATCCGACCGACCCGGCGGCCGGCACGGTGCCCGTGGGCGGCAACAGCCTCTTCGAGTCTACCCTGGAGGCGCGCTACCGCCTGACCCAGAGCCTGGCGCTGGCCAGCTTCTGGGACACGGGCTTCGTGGGGGCCGGCTCACTGGATGTGAACCCCTTGAGGGACGGGCTGTACCACGCGCTGGGCCTGGGGTTGCGCTACCTCACCGTGGTGGGCCCCATCCGAGTAGACATTGCCCGGCGGTTGAACATCGGCCCCCCCTTGCCAGTACAAGGCGTGGGATACACCTATCCTCGCTCTGGAACCTGCTTCGGCCTGGGAGGCAAGAAGACGTTGTACGCGGGAGCCCCGGAAGGGCTCTGCACCTTCCAACTGTCGATTGGAGAAGCGTTTTGACGGAAGTCTCTCCCGCAGCCCCACGCCCGCCCTCCGCGCCCCGGCACGCGCCCTGGCGGCGCTGGGTGCGGCGCATTGTCTGGGGCGTGCTGGGCCTGGTGGCCCTGGTGCTGCTGGGGGTGGCCGGGGTGCTGGCCTGGCTCACCTCGGCGGCGGGCGAGAGGTATGTGCTCGGCAAGGCCCTGCCCATCGCCAACGAGCAGCTGTCCGGGAAGCTGGAGGCGGGCTCGGTGGACTTGAGCCTCAACGGGCTCACCCTGCGAGAAGTGAAGCTCTACACCCCGGAAGGGGACCTGGTGGCCGAGGTGGCGCTGGTGGACGCGCGCATCGCCCTGGCTCCGCTGGTGGGCAAGCGGGTGGAGCTGACATCCGTGCGGCTCGAGCGCCCGCGCCTCTATCTGGTGCAGGACGAGCGCGGCCTGAACCTCTCGCGGGCGGTGGCGCCGAAGAACCCCAAGCCTCCGGAGCCGGACACGGGCCGGGGCTCGCTCCAGCTCGCGGTGGACGACTTCAAGCTGCAGGAGGGCTACGTCGACTTCACGGGTGACACGGATCAGGGCACCCGGCAGGTGCGGCTGGAGGACTTCAACGCCAACGGGACGGCCAGCTATGGCGCGGCGAAGCAGGCCTTCGACGTGCGGCTGGATGCCAGCGGCGGCCTGTCGCGCCCGGTCTCCGGCCCTGTGAAGCTGACGCTCCGGGGCCAGGGCGAGGAGCAGAACCTCTCCACGGACGTGAGCCTCACGGTGGCCGGGCTCGAGCTGAAGGCCCGCGGCGGCATGCGGGGCATGAACGAGCTGTGGATGGAGCTCCAGCACCTGTCCGTGGCGCCGGAGACGGCACGCGCCTTCGTGCCGAGCTACCCGCTGCTGGTGCCCGTCAACGTGGCGGGCAACGGCCAGAAGCAGGGAGACCTCGCCCGCGCCAGCCTGACCGTGAAGGCCGGCAGCGCCACGGTGAACCTGGACGGCTCGTTCAACGCCGCCACGATGCGCACCGATGGCGTCACCCTGCGCGCCAAGGACATCAACCTCGCGGAGCTGGTGGAGGGCACGGCGCCCACCAACATCGTCGCCAACCTCACCGCGCACGGCGGGGGCAAGAGCCTGGAGACGCTCGACGGAGACGTGAACCTCTCTGTCTCTCCGTCCAAGTACCGCGGGCAGCCCATCGGCCCCATGGAGCTGCACGCGAGCGCGAAGGATGGCTTCTACAACCTGTCTCGGCTGCGGGTGCTGATCCCGGGCGCGTCGGTGGACGCGCAGGGCAAAGGCACGGTGGACCACTTCCTGATGAAGGGTAGCCTGAGCGCGTCGGATCTCGCGGTGCTCGGACAGACGGTGGGCCGGCTGACCCCGGGCCCGGCGCTGCCGCTGGCCGGCAGTGGCGCGCTGGACTTCCAGGTGGAGGGGCCCCTGCGCACGCCGGGGGTGAGCCTCTCGGGCAGCTTCTCCTCGCTGGCCTACCAGGACAACCAGCTCAAGGATCTCAACCTCAAGGCCACGCTGCCGGATGTGACCAAGCCGCTCACCGTGGACGCCTCGCTGGTGGTGGGCGAGCTGCGCACGGGCGGCCATACCTTCCAGAACCTCTCGGCCGCCATCACCACGCAGGGCCGGGCGCTCAAGGCCACCGTGAGCAGCTCGGGGGACGTGGTGCTGGGCCTGACGCTGGCGGGCCTCGTGGACGAGGACCAGCAGGGCCTCGCGGTGCAGACGATGACGCTGGGCTGGCCCGAGGCCACCTGGAAGTTGCAGAGCCCCACGCACCTTGGCTTCGGCGGAGGCCGGCTGGAGGTGAAGCCCACCCTCACGCTCATCTCAGACAAGCAGCGCCTGGCCCTCACGCTGGTGAAGGAGGGCGAGCATGTGGACGGGCACGTGGAGGCGGACGCGGTGGATCTCACCAAGCTGCCCCGGTCCCTCGTCCCCGAGTCGCTGAAGCTGGGCGGCACGGTCTCGGCGCGGGTGAGCGCTCGCGGGAAGCTGCCGCGCCCGGACGCGGACTTCTCGCTCACGGTGGCCAACGTCCAGTTCCGGGAGTACTCGGACATCAACGCCACGTTGAAGGGCACCTACGTGAAGGACCGGGCCACCGGCACCCTCACCGCGAGCGTGCCGGCCGCCGACGTGGCCGCGGACTTCGACGTGCCGGTGCAGGGCGTGCTGCGCCACCGCCGGGACGAGCTGAACCTGCGGGTGAACCTCTCCCGGCTGAGCATCGAGGACGCGCGGAAGATGCTGGGCCGCCCGGAGCCCGTGAGCGGGCAGCTCTCCGGCCTCTTGGAGGTGAAGGGGCCCGCGCAGGATCCGCGCCTGTCCTTCACCCTGCGAGGCGAGGGCATCAAATACGACGGCAAGCCGCCCAGCGTCGTGATGGAGCCGCTCTCCTTCACGCTGAGCGCCAAATCCGACGAGAAGGACGGAGCGCTGGGCGCGCGCCTGGACCTGGAGGGCCTGGGCAAGAAGGCCTATGTCTCGCTGAACACGCCCTTCACGCTGGGGCAGGTGCTGATCAAGCCGCCCACCGCGAACGAGGCGATGCGCGCCCAGGTGAGTGTGGAGGGAGGCCTGGACGAGCTGCCGCTCTCCCTGGTGGGCGGCCTGGCCCACCTCGACAAGGCCAACGGCACCGTCTCGATGAAGTTCGCCCTGAACGGCTCGGTGATGGTGCCCCAGGCCCGGCTGGACGTGCAGGCCAACAGCGCCACCGCCAACGGGCTGCCGCCGCTGGATGCCCACCTGCTGGTGACGGGCGGAGGCGAGGACATCCGCGCGGAGCTGACCACGCTCCGGCATGAAGGCAACCAGACCGCGCCGCTGGCCGAGCTGACCGCCCTGCTCAAGGCGCCGCTGGGCGCCATCCAGGATCCGGACGTCATCGGCCAGGTGCCCTTCGACTTCAAGGCCCGCCTGCACCCCACGGCCCTCAAGGAGCTGCTGGCCCTGTCGCAGACGGACCCCGGGCTGCGCGAGCAGGGGCTGCAGGGCATCATCTCCGTGGATCTCTCCGCCACGGGCACGCCGGCCGCGCCCAAGGCCGTGCTCGACGTGGGCCTGCAGCAGCTCGGCGTGGGCAAGCTCGCGCTCGGCCAGGGGCACGTCCACTACGCCTACGCGAACGCGCGCTCGGATCTGGACCTGACCGTCGCCGCGCCCTCGGGAGGCACGCTGCTGGTCCGCGCCGGCGTCCCGCTGGATCTCTCCCTGCCCGCCATGCAGCAGGGGCTGGAGACCAAGAAGGTGCCGCTAGCAGTGACGGTGAAGGCCCGGCAGTTCGACATGGCCTTCCTCTCCGGCGCCACCGAGATGGTGCGCAGCCTGGGCGGCGTGCTCGAGGCGGACGCGGCCGTGGCCGGCACCCTGGGCGCGCCCACGCTCAAGGGCACGGTGAACTGGAAGAACGGCAAACTGGGGCTGATGGGCTTCGGCGAGTACCACGACATCCAGGTCGCGCTCGACGTGACGCACGAGCGCATCCACCTGCAGCAACTGTTCGCGCGTGGCGGCGCGGGCGAGCTGCGCGCCACCGCGGACGCGGTGCTGGCCAAGAGCGGCGCCTATGAGCTCACCGGCCAGAGCGAGCTCAAGGACTTCCCCATCATCTCGGAGGATCAGCTCGTGGCCGCCACCACGCTGCGCGCCACGTTCGAGGGGAGCCTGACCGCCGAGGCCGTCAACATCCGCAACCTCACCATCCCCGAGGCCCACATCGAGCTGCCCGAGGTGGCGCGCAAGGATCTACAGCCGCTCGCCAAGGCCGAGGACATCGTCCTGGTGCGCAACGGGGTGCCGGTGGACAAGCACCGCCGCAAGGCGACGAACAACGCCCCGGGCAAGGGTCCGCCCGCCAGCGGCCAGGCCAGCGACAACTCCATGGCCCAGAACACCCCGCGCGCCCGCCCGGGCGCCCCCGGCGGCTCCGGCAGCGTGGGAGGCACGGGAGGCGCGGGGAACACGCGGCAGCCCGCGCAGGACGCGGTGGAGGTAGAGGACACGCCCGAAGAGGTGCAGCGCACCTACCGGGTGCTGGTGAACGCGCCTCGCAACCTGTGGATCCGCGGCTCGGACGTGAACATCGAGCTGGGGCTCTCACCGGGCTTCGAGATCTCCTACACGGACCACGCCACCCTCTTCGGCCAGGTGAACGTGCAGCGCGGCCGGGTGGATGCGCTGGGGCGCCGCTTCGACGTGCAGAAGGACAGCCAGGTCACCTTCAGCGGCCCGCCCCTGGCGCCCTACCTGAACATCACCGCCCAGCACGTGAACGAGCGCGAGCACGTCACCGTCTACATCCACATCCGCGGCCAGGGAAAGGACTTCACCATCGAGCCCACCAGCGAGCCGCCGATGTCCGAGACGGAGATCTACACGCTGCTGGCCACCGGCCGCCGGACGCTGGAGCGCAACTCCGGCGCGTCGCAGACGGGCGGCGCCCAGGCGGCCTCGATGCTGGGCTCGCTGGTGGCCTCGCAGGCGAAGAAGGCGCTGTCCGCCCAACTGCCGCTGGATGTGTTCTCCATCGAGGCGGGAGAGAGCGGCCTGGCCGGCACCAAGCTCGAGGTGGGCAAGTACCTCACGGACAAGATCTACGTGGGCTACACCGGCCGCGTGGGCTCGGCTGCCACCTCCTCCACCTCCACCCAGACCCGCGAGAACGCCAACGCCGTCCGCTTCGAGTACCAGTTCACTCCCCAGTGGAGCCTCGAGGCCAACTACGGCGACGCTCGCTCGGGGGGCTTGGATCTGATCTGGAGCAAGGACTACTGATACGCTCGGCCCCCGCCAGCGCGGACATGGCTGGTCAAGGAGCCTGATCATGCGAGCCTCTCCTCTCTGCTCTCTTCGGAACCTCGGCGCGGCGTGGGTGCTGGCGCTGGCGGCGTGCTCTTCCTCCTCTCCGGGAGAGGTGACCGGAGACATCCGCGTGCTGGGCGAGTTCCAGAACGGAATCGCCACCTGGTACAACGCCACCGGCGCGGGCAACTGCAGCTACGACGCCAGCCCCAATGACATGGACGTGGCGGCCATCGACATGCCGCAGTACGCCAACAGCGCCATGTGCGGCGCGTGCGCCGAGGTGGACGGGCCGCAGGGCACCGTCACCGTGCGCATCGTCGACAGCTGCCCCGAGTGCCCGGCCGGCCACCTGGATCTCAGCAAGGAGGCCTTCGCGAAGATCTCCCCCGTGGACGCAGGCCGCGTGCAGACGCAGTGGCGCCTGGTGAGCTGCGCGGTGCAAGGCCCGGTGCGCTACCGCATCAAGGAGGGCAGCTCCGCGGACTGGGTCGCCATCCAGGTGCGCAACCACCGGCTGCCCATCCAAAAGCTGGAGTGGAACAAGAGCGGCAGCTGGGTGGACGTGCAGCGCGAGTCCTACAACTACTTCGTCGCGCCCGCGGGCATGGGCCCCGGCCCGGTGAAGATCCGCATCACCGCCACGGACGGGCAGACGCTCGTGGACACCCTGCCCTCCATCAAGGCCTCGCAGACCTACGACGGCGCTGCACAGTTCTCCCTGCAATAGAAGCACGTGGCGCCTGTCCAGCGCCCGACAGGGAGTGCGCGGCCCCCCTCGCGCGCCGGCCTCGGGGGGAGGGGTATGATCCTCTTTCCCTCTCTCAGTGAGGTCCTCACACATGCGATTCGAGAACGTCCTCTCTCCTCACGTGCTCATCGCGGCCGGCCTGCTGGGGCTGGCGGCCTGCTCCGGCTCCAACCCCCCGGACGAGGACGGGGGGGTCCCCGTCGAGCCCATCTCGGATCAGAAGCAGATCACCGCCACGCGCGTCGCGTCCGACGGCTCGGGCAACTGCAACTTCGACGCGACCCCGGATGACCTGCTCGTGGCCGCGCTGAACCCCACCGAGTACGCCGGAGCGGCGATGTGCGGCGGCTGCATGGAGCTGCAGGGCCCCAACCAGAAGAAGGTGCACGTGCGCATCGTCGACAGCTGCTCGGGGTGCTCGACAGCGGAGCTCGGCGTGACGCCACAGGTCTTCGACGCCGTGGGAGCGGGGGATCAGCTCAAGACGGCCGTCAAGTGGCGCTACATCACCTGCCCGGTGCAGGGCCCGGTGCGCTACCGCTTCAAGGAGGGCAGCAGCCAGTACTGGGTGGCCGTCCAGGTGCTCAACCACCGGCGCCCCATCCAGAAGATGGAGTGGAACAAGAACGGGGCCTGGGTGGAGATCCAGCGGCAGCCCTACAACTACTTCGTCGAGCCCGCGGGCATGCCCCCCGGGCCGGTGCAGGTGCGCGTGACGTCCGAGGACGGGCAGACGCTCGTGGACACCCTGCCCGACGTGAACGGGGGCACCGTCGTCGACGGGGCCGCCCAGTTCAGCGAATAACCCGGAACTTCCTGGGTTCTCCGTACCTATCGATCAAAATGTTTCCGGATCACGCAACTTGATTCTCGAATCAGCCGAAAACGAAGGCACGTCACTCTTAAACGGAGAGAAATTCTCGTGTCCACCTATTCGGTCCGCAGCGGCGACACCCTGAGCGCCATCGCAGCACGCTTCAACACCTCGGTCTCGGCCCTGGCCAAGGCCAACCACATCGCCAACCCCAACCGCATCATGGCGGGGCAGAAGCTGACGGTGCCCGGCAAGGGCGACAGCTTCGACTCCAAGCCGGCGTCCCACTCCTCGGGCTCCTCGGGCTCCTCGTCGGCCGCGGCGTCCGGTGGCCCGGCGCGTGACAGCACCGGCCGCCAGTACCCCACGTCGCGGGACGGCACGCCGCGCTTCCGCCAGGGCGATGCGGCCTGGGGCGGCCGGCGCCTGGGCACCGGCTCGAGCATCGCGGCGGCTGGCTGCGCGATGACGGCCACCTCCATGGCCATCAGCAAGATCTCCGGGAAGACGATCAACCCCGGGCAGCTGGATCAGTACCTGGACACGCACCACGGCTACTCGGGCAACGGGCTGATCTGGGGCGCGGCGGCCGGGGCGCGCGGGCTGGGCGCCAGCAAGCAGGCGTGGAACCTGAACACCATCAACAAGCAGGTGGACGCGGGCCGCCCGGTGGTGGTGGGCGTGGACTACCACGCCGGTAGCAACGGCGGCGCCAACGGCACGGACCACTGGATCGCCATCACCGGCCGCGGCCGCGAGAATGGCCACAACGTCTACTACGCCAATGATCCGGCCACGGGGACGGGCATCACCCTGCGCCAGGTGGGCAACCGGCTGGTGGGCGGCCCGAAGAACTACAAGACCACGGGCGAGCTGGTGACGTTCTCCGGCGGCAACCCGCACCCGGGCACCACCGGCGGCACCACCAAGCCGCCCACCGGTGGCACCACCAAGCCGCCCACCGGTGGCACCACCAAGCCGCCCTCCACCTCGCTCAAGGGCGTGACGATTCCGGCGGGCGATCTGAAGCGCGGCTCGCAGGGCGCGGCGGTGAAGCAGCTGCAGTCGGCGCTGGTGAAGGCCGGCACGCTGACGCAGAAGGAGATGAACACGGGCCCGGGCATCTTCGGCCCCCGCACCGAGTCGGCGCTCAAGGAGTTCCAGCAGAAGCACGGCGTGCCGGCCACCGGCTACTACGGGCCGAAGACGCGCGCGGCGCTCGAGAAGCTGGGCGCCAAGGCCCCGGCGCACACGGGCGGCACGGGCAGCACGGGCAGCACGGGCTCGGTGCACGGCCCCACCCCCGGCCCGGTGAAGGGCGGGGTGAGCGTGGCGCAGCTGAAGAAGATCATGCCGCAGCTCTCGGACGCGCGCGCCAAGCAGGTGCTGCCGTACCTGAACAAGGCGATGTCCGAGGCGAAGATCAACACGCCCAAGCGCCAGTCCGCGTTCCTGGCCCAGCTGGCGGAGGAGAGCGGCCAGCTGCGCTGGTTCGAGGAGCTGGCCTCGGGCCGCGAGTACGAGGGCCGCCGCGACCTGGGCAACACCCACCCGGGTGACGGCGTGCGCTTCAAGGGCCGTGGCCCCATCCAGCTGACCGGCCGCAACAACTACCGGGCGGCGGGCAAGGCGCTGGGCATTGATCTGGAGAACAACCCGAAGCGCGCCGCGGACCTGGACGTGGGCTTCCGCACCGCGGCCTGGTTCTGGACCACGCACGGCCTGAACAAGCTGGCGGACGCGGGCAACTTCCGTGAGATCACCCACCGCATCAACGGCGGCTACAACGGCGAGTCCGTCCGCGAGTCCTACTACCGCCGCGCGCTGAACGTGCTGAACTGATCAGCCCGAGCTGAAGCCGCGGTGAAGTCCCGAGCGGGGCCTGGAGACACCCTCCAGGCCCCGTCGCTTTTGCGGGGCGGGAGGGCCTCGGAAATCTCTTTCACCGCCAGTCACAACAGGGAATCCGTGTCAAACCTGTTCCATTCTTTTATTGAATCAGCCCCATAAGTTATCCGTATCACCTACGTACTGGGTGGGGCTGGTGCTCGCCAGTGGACACATGGCAGGTTGCGCGCGCCCATCTTCGTACCCCCTCCCGAAGAGGTTCCGCGTGCAGATTCCATGGAAGCAGACGCTCGGGCTCGTAGTGGCCCTGAGCGCGATGTCGTGTGGTGACTCCGAACCAACCAGTGACACGTTCCAGGGCTATATCGACGCCAGTGGACTGGACACGAAGTTCCAGCCCGCCGGCACGTGCAGCAGCGGCGGCGGCAAGTGCTACGTCCCGCAGACCCTCACGGTGAATGGCGACCCGGTGCTCGTCTACAACCTGGGGCTGGTCGCCAACCCCGACACCACCAAGGCCAAGCCGCCCCCGGCCATCACGACCGACAGCATCGCCACCACCGCGTACGACTTCCCGGACGGCTGCATCGCGGGGCACGCGTATGATCCGCGCACCGACGCGTACGCGCTCGACGAGCAGTACCCGGTCTTCACCAAGCTGCCGGCGGCCAACACCTCGGCCACGGCCCCGGCGGTCGTCCCGCTGATGAAGGTGGTCTCCTGGCACGGCTCGGACAAGTACGACTGCAACGCCATCAAGAGCGCCACCAGCGTGGACAAGGGCCACTTCAACCTCACCCAGCAGGAGGATGAGACGCCCGTCGTCGCCCTGCGCTACATCATCGCCCCGTCCAAGGTGCAGCTGGCCGACGGCAGCGAGTACGCACCGCCGCTGGGCTGGTACAAGGGCCTGCTGCTCAACTACCTGGACGCGGGCCAGGTGCCGGTGCAGAGGGTGGATGATCCGGCCACCGGCACCACCAAGTACAACCTGGTGACCATGGACGGCGTGCTGGTGAACCCCGCCACGGGCACCGCCTCCTCGGTGACGGCCAACAACGTGCTGGTGCTCTTCGCCCGGCCCGGCGAGGTGGGCTGGTCCCCGGTGGTGAAGCTGCGCGAGTTCACCGCCACGGGCACCTCCAAGCCCGCTGACTACAAGAGCCTCTGCTACGACGCGCCCTGCGCCGCGGGCACCGTCGATATGAGCAAGGCCACCAAGTACACCGGCACGCTCTTCCTCACCACGGGTGCGCCGTGAGCTCCTCCCTCTCTTCCTGCGAGATCCGCCCCATGAACAACTCCGTGCTGTCCCTGGGTGGCCGGGCGCTGCTGCTGGCGCTGCTGGCGCTCGTCGTCCTGCCCCTGCCCGCGCTGGCGGCGGGCGAGAACTACGGCCGGGTCTCCGGCTACGTGTATGACTCGGAGAACAAGCCCTACCCCGGCGTGCTGGTGAAGCTCACCGGCCCCTCGCTGCAGCAGCCCCAGTTCACCAAGAGCAGCAAGGACGGCCGCTTCGAGTTCAGTCTGGTGCCCCCGGGCGACAAGTACACGCTGGACATCAACACCGAGGGCTTCGCTCCCCTGAAGAAGACGGGCGTCATCGTGCTGCTGGGCAAGTCCACCCCGGTGGACATGAAGCTGGCGCTGCTCGACGCGGGCGAGGAGACGATCGACGTCGCCGGCCACATCAACCCGTACATCAGCCCGGACTCGGCGCAGACCATCCAGGTGTTGACGGCGGAGAAGGCCTCGGCCACCCCGGTGTTCAACCAGGTGCAGGCCATTCCCCAGCTGGCGGTGGGAGTGGGCCCGGGCAACGCGCCCAGCAGCCGCGGCGGCCTGTCCCGCTACGGCCGCAGCTACGTGGACGGCATGGACACCACGGACGTCACCGACGGCAGCATCAGCGCGCCCTTCAACTTCTACGCCGTGGAGAACTTCGAGGTCATCACCGGCGGCATGGATGCCCAGTACAACAGCATGGGCATGATCGAGAACGTCGTCACCAAGAGCGGCTCCAACGACTACACCTATGACGCGACGCTGGTGCTCTCGCCCTCGTGGGGCAACGTCAAGGCGCTGTCGGCCTCCAACCAGAGCACCGCGGTGGGCAACTTCACCCAGAACGACAGCCCGCAGTCGGTGACGACCTTCTACAGCCCGCTGGTGGCCTTCGGCGGCCCCATCATCAAGGACCGGCTCTGGTTCTACGCCTCCGGCCAGTGGAACCAGTCGCACCAGGAGACGCCCCTGCAGCTGCCCGGCGCGGACCTGGAGAACCGCCCCAAGGACACTCGCACGCGCCTGGCCCGCCTGAAGCTCACCTATCAGCCCACCAGCCAGGATCGCCTCTCGGTGGCGTTCAACTACGACGACAACCGCATCGACAACAACACCTCCAACGCCTTCACCTCGCTGGACGCGGAGTCGAACATCGATCGCGGCGGCTTCTTCTTCATCACCAACTACGACCGGACGATCAGCGACAACATGCTGTTCCAGATCTCCGCGGGCACCACGTACAAGCACGCGGACTTCACCCCACAGAGCGGTGACCTCGACGCCGTCTCCCACAACGACGGCAGCATCACGCGCTTCAGCCCGGGCGCGCTGGGCAGCGGCCGCACGAGCAACTACGCGATCGAGGTCAAGCGGCGCTTCCAGTTCGATCCCATGCTGACCTTCAAGCTGGACCAGCACCAGCTCAAGGCCGGCGTGCAGCTGGGCTACCTGAAGGGCGCGCAGCGCCAGGGTGTCAGCGGCAACGAGCGCTACCAGGACACGGGCGGCGGCGTGTGCGATCCGACCGACTCCACCACCTTCATCTACTGCAACCGGCGCATCGACTACTACGGCGACAACGGCGAGCCGGGCTCGCTGTCCACCAACGCCGCGGTGCAGACGACGGGCCTGTTCCTCCAGGACCGCTTCACGGCCACGCGCAACCTGACGGTGACGGCGGGCCTGCGCTTCGACGCCGGCCGGCTGTACTCGGATCAGGGCCAGTTCATCACCAGCCTGAAGGGCTTCGGGCCTCGCGTGGGCGCCACGTATGACTTGTTCGGCGACCGCACCACCATGCTCACGGCGTTCTACGGGCGCTCCACGGACGTGGGCGACGTGTTCATCGCCCAGCACGGCAACTCGGACCTGACGCAGGTGACGTCCACGTTCAACAAGACCACCAACACCTTCCCCGACTGCACGCCCTTCGGCACCGAGCCGGGCTGCAGCACCGCGGGTGGCCCCGCCGGCCGCGTCTTCGACCGCAAGGCCACGGCGCCGCACCAGGACGAGATCAGCTTCGGCCTGCACCGCGAGGTCTCCGAGAAGGCCGTGGTGGGCGTGGACTTCACCTATCGCAAGTACTCCAACATGTGGGTGGACGAGGAGATCAACCAGCTCTGGGATCCGTCCGGCACGCGCATCCTCGGCTACGTGAACGGCGACCCGCGCTCCATCGTGAAGGTCTCCACGCCGGATGACGCGTGGCGTGACTACAAGGGCATGGACCTGTGGACGCAGGGCAAGGTGGGCTCGTGGGACCTGCTGGCCAGCTACACGCTGGCGTTCGCCAACGGCACGGTGGGCAACTACTTCGACGGGTACGGCTTCAACCCGCGCATGAAGTACTTCCAGGAGGGCCCCAACCCGGACGACATCCGCCACACCATCAAGGGCTCCATCGCCTACACGACGGACTTCGGCCTCGATTTCGGCTTCCGCGCCCGCTACCTGACGGGCACGCCGCTGTGGATGAACATCAACAACGCGCCGGGCGGTTCGCTGTACCGCTCGCCTCGCGGCACGGGCTACGCCGTCAACTCGGCCACGGGCCGGCCGGACTTCAACGATCCGTCCACTGTGTCCGAGCTGCGCAACCCGGATCAGTTCCTCATCGACGCGCAGGTGCGCTACGACGCGGGCCGGCCGTTCGGGCTGAAGCAGAAGTTCGAGCTGACGCTGCTGGTGGTGAACCTGCTCAACAACACCGACATCACGGGCATGAACGACCGCTATGCCCCCACGGGCACCAACACCTACGGCCTGGGGAGCTTCCGCAACCGGCCGCTGCAGGCGGAGTTGCTGCTGCGCTTCCGCAACTGAGTCCCGGCTGATCCGCTGAACCCGAGGGGCTCCCACGACCGCGTGGGGGCCCCTCTTTCATTTCCGCGCGGAGCAGAAGCACTCCGGGCCGTCGAGCCTCCAGTCACGGGAGCGCTCGTGCCGCCTCTCTCCCCGAGCGCCAGCAGGGCAGCATGCTGATCCAAGGCATACCTTCGGGTGAGACAAGGATGGGAGCTTCCGTGACAGCCCGCCGCAGGGACTTGCTCTGGGGGACGCTCGGGTTTCGCGCGCTCCTCTTGGGCGGGTCATTCTTCGGGCTGGGGCTGCTCTCGGGACGGTTCGTCTTCCCGAGCCACCCCAGCGCCGTGCTCTGGCTGCCGGGCGGGCTCTCCCTGGCCTTCTTGCTGCGCTCCCCCCGCCAGGACTGGCCGGCCCTGCTGGCCGCCGTCTTCCTGGCCGAGTTCACCTCGGTGCTCATGCATGGCATCGGCGCCCCTGTAGGGACCGCGGCCTTGTGGGGCCTGGGCAACGTCCTGCGGACGCTGGTGGGGGCCTGGCTGATCAGCCGCTTCGTGGGCACCTCCGTCCGGCTCTCCCGCAGCTGGGAGGTGGCCGGCTTGTTCCTCTTCGGCGGGGTGGCGAGCCCGATCGCCAGCGCCACGCTGGGCGTGCTCGGCGCCATGCTCTGGATGGGCCCTTCCTCCAGCGTGTCCCATTGGGTGGCCTGGTGGCTGAGTGATGGGCTGGGGACGCTGCTGGTGGCCCCGCTGCTGTTGACCTGGACTCCCGCGGCCTTCCAGCCCAAGCGGCTCCACCGCCTCATTGAGCTCGGGGTGACGCTGGCCGTGACGGCGCTGGCGGCCAACTTCATCTTCGGCCACCCCGAGCCGGAGGGGATCCGGGCCTCGCTGGCCTACGCCAGCTTCCCCTTCGTGCTGTGGGGAGCGCTGAGGCTGGGGCCGCTCGGCGCGGCGAGCACCTCGGCGGTGGTGGCGACGCTGGCGCTCTGGCACACCTTGCATCATCAAGGCCCCTTCGGCGCCCTGGGCGCCCCGCCGCAGCAGGAGGAGTTCAGCCTCCAGCTCTTCCTGGCGCTGCTCGGCCTGACGGCGCTGACATTGGCGGCGGTGGCCTCCGAGCGGAGACGGACGGAGCAGCTCCAGCAACTGCTGGTGGAGGCCGGCGCGGTGCTCGCGGCGTCCATGGAGAGCCGCGGGACCTTGCCACGGGTGGCCCGCCTCATGGTGCCGCGGGCCTGCACGGGCTTCGCGGTGTGGCTGGAGACAAAGAGCGGGCTGCTGGAGCGCGTGGCACAGGCGGGGTGGAGCGCGGACCGAGAGGCACTCCTGCGCGGGCACCTGCCGCCACTGCCCACCACCTCGCGGCGCTGGAGAACCGAGGACAGCACGGTGGTGCTGGCGCCGCTCCGGATCCGAGGCAGCGTGCGGGGAGCGCTCGTGTTCATGAAGGACGAGCGGGCCGTCTGCGAGGGACGCATGGACCTCGCGCTGGCCGAGGATCTGGCTCACCGGTGCGGCATGGCGCTGGAGAGCGCGCGCCTCTTCATGGAGGCCCAGGAGGCCATCGAGGCCCGCAACGAGTTCATCGCCATCGCCGCCCATGAGCTGCGCACCCCACTGACGGCGCTCACGCTGCGCATGCGGAGCCTGGACGCGCTGCTGCAGCGCGAGCGCGCCTCGCACGAGGTGCGGGAGAAGCTCCGCGCGACGTTCCGCCAGATTGTCCGGCTGACCCAGCTCATCGAGCGGCTGCTGGACGTGGGGCGCATCACCACGGGCCGGCTGGAGCTCCACCGGGAGCAGGTGGACGTGAATGGACTGGTGGAGCAGCTGGTGGAGTCCTTCGCGGAGGAGGCCTCGCGAGCGGGCAGCGAGCTGCGAATCAAGGGAGACATGGGGCTCATGGCGTGGTGGGACCGGGGGCGCATCGAGCAGGCGCTGGCCAACCTGCTGGCGAACGCGCTGAAGTTCGGGATGGGCCATCCCATCGAGGTGCTCGTCACGCGGCAGGGGCCATGGGTGCGCATCGCGGTGAGGGACGAGGGCATCGGCATCGCGCCGGAGGCCCTGGAGCGCATCTTCGAGCGCTTCGAGCGAGCAGTGTCCTCCCGCCGGTACGGGGGGCTGGGCCTGGGGCTGTTCCTCACCCGGCAGATCGCCGAGTCCCATGGGGGGACGATCCACGTCGAGAGCACGCCGGGCACGGGAGCCACCTTCGTGCTGCAGCTCCCGGTGGGCCAGCAGCCCCAGGCCGAGCAGGAGGCCGCGCGCCCACACGGGTAGACGAGAGCCTCAGCGGCCCAGGCGCTTGCGAGAGCGGGCGCGAGCGGCCTCGAGCGCCGAGTCCACGTTGCCCGTGGGCTTCTCCGGTGGAGGCTTCTCGCCTTCCTCGGGACCGGACTGCGCGGGAGCAGTCTCTCGCCGTGGCTCCGGGCTCCGCGTCTGGGTGCCGGCGGCGACGGTCGCCGCACCCACGCCAGCCGTGGCCTCCACCGGCCGAGCCACCTTCGCGGGCGCCGGCTTGCGCAGCCGGGGCGTGGAGAAGAAGCGGCGCACCACCACCTCCGCGAGCAGCACCAGCACCGCGAAGCCCACCAGCCACGGCGCTAGCGCCACCCGGCCCTCGGACACCGGCGCCTCCGCGAACAGCCCCGTCATGGACAGCCGCTCCACCCCGCCACCCACGGCCGCCACCGCGAGCAGCACCTCCCTGCCCTCCTTCGGGCTGCCCGGCTCGAACTCGGGCGCGTAGGGCAGCGCCACCGGGGGCGCCCGCACCGCGCGATTGCCCAGCTTCACCACCGGGTGCCACGTGCCTCGTCCCGGGATGGTGAACTCGGCCGCCAGCCGATCCTCGTCCTCCCAGCGCATCGGCAGCTCCACCGGCGCGGAGCTCCCATCTCCCGGCAGCACCACCAGCGTGGGCAGCGCCGTGGGCATCGGCTCGCCGGGCGCCAGATCCAGCGTCACCCGCAGCAGGTTGCCCTGCCGCTCCGCTCGCGCCACCACCTCACCCTCTGGCTTGCCTCCGCCCTGCATGGCCCAGCGCACCATGCTCTCCAGCGCCGCCCGCAGGCCGCTCCACTGGCGCAGCTCGCCGGAGAACTGCCCATCCACTTCGCCCATGAAGGCCACCGAGCGCCCCGCCCCTCGGGGCCACATGGCCAGCAGCGGCGCCGCGTTCTCATCCAGCGTGCGCAGCGCCACGTTCGCTCGCGGCTTGAGGTAGGTGAGGTTGTAGCCGCCCGCCTGAGGCAGCCCCTGCGACGGCAGCTTCCCGAGCAGCGGCAGGTCCGGCGCCGCCTCCATCGAGGTGGGCACGTCCACGAAGGCCGAGCGCGCCACCGTGATGGTCTCCTGGCTGAAGATGCGCGGCAGGCTCATCGCATCCTGCGCGAAGTAGATCCGCCCGCCGCCCAGCGCGGCCACCTCCTGCAGCAGCTTCGCGTCCGAGTCCTTCGGCGTCCCGAGCCCGATGACGGACACCGTCACGTTCTGGCTGCGCAGCGCGGAGATGGTCGCCTTGTAGTCGTCCGGCTCCTCGGAGTCCGCCGCGTCCGAGAACAGCAGCACGTGCCGCGTGGCCTTGTCGCTCTGGAGGATCTGCTTCTTGCCCGCGCGCAGCGCCTCGCCCACGTAGATGCCGCCGCCGCCGCTGAAGCCGCGCGCCACCTTGTCCAGCGGGAGCCCCTCGCTCACCGGGCTCAGGGGGAAGATCTCGTGGCTCTCGGTGTCGATCATGTCCACCGAGGCCTCGTCATTCTGGTTGAGGAGCGTGAGCGCCCCCACCACGCCCTCGGCGGCCACCTCCATCTTGGTGCGCCCGTCCGGCACGGTGACGCCCATGGAGCAGCTACAGTCCATCAGCACGCTCATGGCCACGGCGGTGCGCCGCTGCTCCTCGCGAAGCTCCAGGGACACCGGCAGCACGGGCTCCAGCGGCGAGCGCCGATAGCCACCCTGGCCAAAGCTGTCCCGCCCGCCCGTCATCACCAGCCCACCGCCGGCTTGCTCCACGTAGGCGGCCAGCGCGTTCAACCCAGGCTCGCCCAGCGAGTTGGCGTCCACGTTCTCCAGCACCACGGCGGCCACACCGTCCAGCGTGTCCAGCGAGACAGGGAAGGGCTCGCGCACCTCCAGCCGCATCCCCGCCGCCTCCAGGGCCTGCGCCATCGTGCCCTTCGGCTGCCGGGTGAGGAGCAGCACGCGCGGCGGGCCCTCCACGCGCAGCACCGCGCGGCCCTCGTCGTTCTCCACCACTCCGTCCCCAGGCGCCTCCACCGCGAGGCGGTAGCTGGCCAGCCCCTCCTTCTCCACCAGGTCCCGGAAGGGCAGCACGTTGGGGCCGGGGCGGAACTCATACGGCCCCTTCACCAGCAGCTGGCCGTTGCGCTCCAGGCGCACCGTGCCGGTGACAGCCCCCGAGGCCACCACCACCGCGGAGAACTGGAACGGCTCGCGCGCCGTCACGGACGAGGGCACGTCCACCGAGACGACGGCGAGATCCAACGGCACCTCCTCACGGGCCACGTGGCGGAAGTCCACGGCGATGCCTCGGGCCGCCAGCCGCCGTGCGGCGCCGCGCGCATCGGCGCCCGTGGCTCGCCCGTCCGACACCACGAGCACCCGGCCCGTGCGCTCCGAAGGAATGAGCCCGCCCGCCGCATCCAGCGCCGCCGAGAGATCCGAGGCCTCCGCATCCACCGGCCGGGAGAACCCACCGAAAGTCCCCGCGGCGCTCAGCGGCTGCTCCACCCGCGCCTCGCGCCCGAAGGAGATGACGCCCAGCCGATCCCCCGGGCGCCGCTGTCCCTCCAGCAGCTTCACCAGCTCCAGCGCCACGCGATCGGAGTCCAGCGGCATGGAGCGCGAGCGATCCACCACCACGACCACATCACTGCCGGCATGGCGCAGCACCAGCTCCGGCCCGGCGAGCGCGCCCACGGCGAGCACCAGCAACCCCCACCGCAGAGGCATGGGAGTGCCCGGCCGGGCTCCGCGCTTCCAGAGGAAGAGCCCGAGCGGCACGAGCAACACCAGCGCCTGCGGCAGGGAGAAACTCATGAAGGCCAGTGGCCCTCACTCTACTACGGCCCCTCCAAGCCGGCGCCCCCATCCGCGCAGGGCGCCGGCCCCGAGAACTCACCAGGGGCAGTTGACCACGTCCACCGTGCGCGTCAGGGTCGGCGCGCTGTTGCCGCCGCTGTCCGTCAGCGTATAGGTGACCGTGTACGTGCCAGCCACCCAACCATTCGGGTAGCCGTACACCTTCACCTCGGGAGTGATGTTGCCGTAGCACGCATCCCACGCCTCCCAGCCCGGCTCCACGTACCCGTGGCCGCACTGGAGCGTCATGTGCTCGGCGCCCTTGAGCATGAGCGTGGGCGGCTGGGTGTCATCCACCTTCACCGAGCGGATGGCGCCCACCGTCTTCCCCGCCGAATCCCAGGCGATGTACTGCACCGAGTAGGTGCCCTCGGCGCACGTGTTCGGGCCCGGGCCGGCGCTGTCATGCCCGGTGTTGTACGTGTGCACCGTCAGCGGGTGGCACGCCGAGTCCCACGCCTCCGCGCCCGGATCCACCCACACGTCCTGGCCGCACTCCAGCGTCATGTCCAGGCTGCCATGCACCGTCAGCGAGGGCTCGCCGTTCGAGTTCGGCGTGCAGGCCCAGGTGGGGCTGGTGGCCGCGCTCGTCAGGTTGAGGATCGGCCCGGCGCAGCTCTGGCCATTGGAGCACGCCAGCAGCGGGTGGCTGCACGTCCCACTCGAGCAGAAATCCGCGGTGCACGAGTCCCCGTCGTTGCACTCACTGTCGCTCTGGCACGCGAGGCCCACCACCTCGCCGTTGATCTGGATCACCGCGCCCGTCAAGCGGCTCTCGGTGCAGCAGTCATCCACCTGGGTGAGCACCACGCGGTTCACCTCGCCCGTTGCCACGTAGGCGGCGAGGTTCCCGGTGCTCAAGCTCCCATTGATGTGCAGGAAGCCCTCCGGGGCGGTGATTCCATTGGGGTACTTCGAGTTGAAGATCGTCACCCGCAGGCCATCGTCCACGACGTTGAAGGAGACCGTGAACTGGTTCACCGGGCCGGCTCCTACGTTGACCTGGGTCTGGTAGTAGATGAAGTCGCCGTACACCAGGCACGAGACGGGCGCCTGACAGACGAGCGAGCTGCTCACCAACCCGATCGAGCTCCCATCGGGAGCAGCCTTCCAACCCGCATCCCCCTTGGGCGGGATGGTGGCCACGCTGAACTCACACGCATCCCCGTTGACGGAGGGAGTGCAGGCAAAGGGCAGCAGGCCCAGCGGGTTGGAGGACGTCACCTCCAGCCCCTCATGCATCTGCCAAGGTGTACGGGTGTGCGCGGCAGCGGGCAGTCCTCCCAGGGCGGCGAGAGTGACGGCAACAGCACCCAGGACGCTACGTTTCGTCATGTGAATCCCCCACGATTCGAGCAGGTCGGCGGTTGCCCCGAGTGGGTCAGCACTCGAAGGCGGGGGGGACGGTCATCACCGCTTCCAAACCCATCAAGGTTTGCGGACCTGCCGGTGTTGCCCAGGGCTCAGAGCGGACAGGAGACACGCCGCGCATGTGTTGAGTGAAACGTCTCCATGGCCCTGCAAGCCTGTGCGGCGAGGGAGTGCGCGGTGAGCGTAGGGCACCCGCCCACCGCGCGCCTCCTCGCGGGGACTACTTCTGGACGATCTTGATGGTGCCGTCGGGGCTGATGGTGATCTCCACGACAGGCTTGGCGCCGCCCACCACCGCGCCCAGCTCCTCGGGGTTGAGCTCGATCACGGCCTGCCGTCCGGAAATGATCAGCTGGCGGCCGCTGCTCGAACCTTCACGACGCTCAATGCTCTGCTCCTGAATCTCGGGGGTCTGGCTCATGGCACGTTTCCTTTCGAATGACCTCGGGGGTCACTCGGAGAGAGCGTGGCCAATTCACCTGTGACACCCGCCCGAGCCTTCCTGGCTCCCTCGACGCTGAGCAGCCAGGGAGGCTCCAGCTCACTTCTTGCGGGACCGGGCGGTGCGAGCCGACGCCTGCGAGCGGACCCGGCGTGTGCCCGCGGCCCGGGTGGCGCGGCGAGGCGTGCTGGCCTCCTCCTCCCGGTCGCGGGTGCGCTTGGCGGCCGCGAGGCTCTTCTTCAGCGCGTCCATCAGGTTCGCGGGCGCTTCATACTCAGGGGCCGCGGCGGGCGAGCGGCGGATCTCCGCGCCGCCGGCCTTCTGCCGCAGCACCTCCTCCAGCTGCTCGCGGTAGACGTCCCGGTACTTGTCGGGCTCGAACGGAGCGCTCAGCGACTCGATGAGCTGCTCGGCGGTGGCCAGCTCGCGCGCGTTCACCTTGGGCATGTGCGAGGGCATCCCGTCGATCTGCTCCAGGGAGATGACCTCGTCCACGCTGTTCATGGTGGAGAGCATCAGCCCGGGCCCGTTGGGCCGCACGGCGCACGTGTACTGCCGGGTGCGCAGCACCACACGTCCCACGCCGATGCGCCCAGCGCTCTCCAGCGCCTCGCTCAGCAGCGCGTACGCGCGCGCGGCGTTCGTCTCGGGCACCAGGTGGTAGTGCGAGTCGAAGAAGAGCGGGTGGATGTCGCCGGCCGGGACGAAGTCCTCGATGTCGATGGCGTAGGTGCCCTTGGGCGCCAGGGCCTTGAGCTCCTCGGGCGTGATGGTGACGTAGACGCCCTTGCTGATCTCGTAGCCCTTGATGATCTCCTCGTAGGGGACCTCCACGCCCTCGGCCTCGCAGACGCGCTTCTCACGGATGCGAGCCTTGTCCTTCTCGTGGAGCTGGTGGAAGCGGATGTCGCGCGGGCTGACGGCGCGGTACATCCGCACCGGCACGTTCACGAGACCAAAGTTGACCGAGCCCTTCCACATGGGGCGTGCCATGCGCTGCCTCCTCTGACGGCCCAGGTCGGAGAAAAGTGCGCTCGGAGCAGGTCCAGCGCCGGGTACCGCGAATCGCGCCGGAGGCCGAAAAATCGGCTCCGGACGCGATGGGCCGACGTCAGAAAGCTCGATCCGATCCCCCTCCGCGGCAAACCTCGCGGGTGGCCCCGCCGATCGGACGGCAGACAACCCTGATCATGGGATCGCACTGAACCTGGGTTCCGTGCCCTACGGGCTCACTGCGCGCGGTCCTCCAGGACCTCCGCGAGGCGAGTGGCCTTCAACGCCCGATCAAACCACTGATCGAGGGTGGCCAGGTCCGTGCACGACAAGATGCGCTGGCGGGCCTGGTCGTCGACCTGCACCCCGCGTGCGGCGAGGATCCGGAGCACATCCTCGGCGCGCCCCTCGGCACGCCCTTGGCTCAGGCCCTCGCTCAAGCCCTTCTGACGCCCTTGCTCGAAATGCTCCTCACCCCAGGTCAGCATCAATTCCTCCGTTCGGCGTGAACCCACGACCGATTTTAACATGCCCACCGTGGCACCTCGCACGGACCGCTCCCCCACCAGCAGTAGATAGTGAAACACTCCGCTCAGCTCCTCGAGACCATTGGGGGTGGCTCGCACCTGAGCGAAGAGCGCCGCCCAGCGCGGCAGTTGCTGTGCCAGCTCTTCCGTCCGCCCGTACCGCAAGGCCAGCAGCGCCAGCCGGGCTTGAGGCGGGCCTGGGCGCGCCAGGAGCGCTTCCGCCCGCTCGGACGTCAGGTCATCCACCAGGTACTCGAAGCGTGGCAGCAGTGCCCTCCACTCCTCGGACAGCGCCCCCTCTCCTGGCACATCGAAAAGCTCTTCGATCTGGCGAGGGGCGCTCCAGGCCCCGCCGGGCCCGTGGTACATGACCAAGGGGATGATGACTGGCAGCAACCCACTGCCCGCGTGCTCCTTGCGCCAGTGCTCCAACTGGCGCACCACATAGCGAAGCATCCGCAGGGCCATCCAGCGATCCACGGACGACTGGTGCTCCAGCAACAGATAGAGCAGCACCGGCCGTCCGCCGGAAAGGCGGGCGGAGAAGAGCAGATCGCTCTCGGTCTCCTTCAGCTCCGGGTCCACCACCGAGCCCGACTCGCGTCGCAGGGTGGACCAGTCCACCTGGGAGACCACCTGTGGGGGCAAGACAGCGCGCAGCTCGGCCGCGGCCAGCTCGGGGTGGCTGAAGGTTCTCCGGACAAAGAGATCATGCGGACCGGACATGGTCCGCAGGGCTGAAGCACAAAACGGACCAATGCTCGCTCGCAGGGGAGCACAGGGTCGAAGGGGTCCTCCTCAGTCCACTACCGTCTCGCACGAGAGACCTCAAAAGTGCGGCGTGATCAGCGGAGGGGCAAGGTAAGGAGACAGAGTCCTTTCAGTGCGCGGATCACTTCTTCATGCGAGTAGAGGTCGGCTCGCGATCGGACGGGTAGGCGGGGACGTAACAGCCGCCCCGGTACACGACCCCGTTCCCACTGCAGTCCTCGAGCGCAACCTTCGTTTCAAACCAGCATCCACCGTTGATCGCAATCTGTCCCTTGCGGCAGCGACCATTTCCATCCGGTTTGATCTGCCCTGGCTGCGGCTTCGGCGGCACCTCCACGGCGATCGCTCCTCCTGAGGAGGCACCTGGGGACCCTTTCGTGGGCGAGTAGGAAGAGGTCAGCCCAGCGTCCCCGACTGAGATAGAGCCACCGTCGCGCTCCTCCTCCTCGGGTGAGTTCCGCACCATGGGCGGCTCATCCTCGGTGCGCTCAGGCACGGTCCCCCGAGGCCACAGCGCCAGAGCCACAGCCGCCACTAGCGCAAGCAGAGCCAGCCATCTCCCGCTCCGCTCATGAGGCGTGACGTGCTCGCGGGAAGCCGCAGCGGAGGGCTGTGCTTCAACCGCTGGACGTTCTGTCTTCGCCTGTGCGGCGGCATCCATCTCCGCGGCGCGGCGTACCTCTTCTCTTTCTCTGCGGCGCAGACGGTGGCCAGAGAACCCGGCTTCGGCTGCCTCCTCGGGCGGCCACTCCGAACGCTCCAACGTCTCCCAGTCGAATAGGGGGACCTCCGCCTCCGGCCCGGCGTGCGCGGCTCGTTGCTCCAGCGCCTCGGCCAGTTCTTCCGCGGTGCCACGCTCCTCGGGCTTCGAGGACAGCATGCGCAGGATGAGCGCATCGAGCCGTGGATCCACCCGGGGATTGAGCGCCCTCGGAGGCCGAGGACCCCCACCACCCGGCAGCCAGCACCGCCCCTCTGCCATGCGGGACTCCGGAGAAGGTGGGTACTCGTCCGTCACCAGTCGGTAGGCCATGATCCCGAAGGCGAACACATCATCGGAGGGCTGGGCAACATAGAGGGCGAACGGGAGGTGGCCGTGGCGCCGGGCATAGTCCCAAGCCTCGGGGCTTCGATAGGCCGGAGTGCTGGGCGGCAGGACCGACGGCGTCAATCGCTCCGCTCCCGGGTAGTGCCCCGATCCGAAGTCCCCGAGGAAGAACCGGCCATCCGCCGCTCGGACCATCACGTTGTCGCCCTTGATGTCCCGATGCACTCCGCCCACCGAGTGCATGGCGTGCATCGCCTGGGCTCCTTGAGCCAGCAACCGCATCACCTGAGCCGAGGAAGGATTGCGACGCGCGGCCCAGGAGTACAGCGGCGATCCATCAATCCACTCCATGACGATGTACGGGTGCA
Organism: Hyalangium sp.; assembly: GCF_045802625.1. Lineage (NCBI taxonomy): Bacteria > Pseudomonadati > Myxococcota > Myxococcia > Myxococcales > Archangiaceae > Hyalangium > Hyalangium sp. The sequence continues at coordinate 30,173 of NZ_JBJMQP010000019.1, forward strand.
TGAAGCCGGAGGAGTGCCGCCACTGCCCGGCGTCGAGCAACCGCGGCACGCTGGAGTGCCGGATGATCGAGAGCAGCCGGGCCTCGCGCTCGAAGCGAGGATCCCGAGGGCACAGGGCCAGTTTGAGGGCCACGGGCCCGGCCTCTTCATGCCCCACTCGGAGGGCCTTGTAGACGGCGCCGTAGACTCCCACGCCTCCGTAGCCGCTCACTCGCCACGCACCGATGCGGGTGCCCAGGGGCAAGGCTCTTGGGTCCTCGTCCGGCGCGAGAGGCTGAGCCTCCATGAGTTCCTCCCGGCATGGGGCGCCACCTCCGCCCGCTCGGTGAGCCTACCTCATGGGTTGTCTGAAAGGTACTGGACTTGCCTCGCTGTTGCCGGAAGCAAAAGACTACTCCTTCGCAAGAATCCGACCCTGAGCATCGATGGCGTAGAGCGCCCCCGCATCAAGGACCACGAACCCAGGGCCGCATTGCCTCAAATCTGGCGTGAAGAGGACGTAGAAAAGATTCTCCTCGGCCTGCACGACAGTGGTGTCGATATACCTCCAATCCGCGAGGCATTTGTCTTCAGGATCTTGCTGTTTCTCTGGCTTGATCCAAGGAGGGCGGAAATCAGACATCGCCACCTTCAGAGCAAGCATCATCGGCCCAGTCAACTGCGCTCCGCCCTCGAGCGCGTTCGGGAATCGCACCTGGGCCGAGACCTCTGGAGGAGCCCTTTGGGGTTTCTCATATTTGTAATACCCAAAGTGGGAGCATCCCAGCATCGCGACGGAGCATCCCAGGATGATCCAGAGACATGGCTTCATGGCCTTCCCTCTGCAATTCGCTGCTGGCCGTAGGGTACAGCGCGGCTCATTTTGCACCCCTTCTCGGTGACTGTTCAGGGCAACCAGTCCATGCCCTTGAGCATCTCGACGTTGCCCTTCTCATCGTAAGCTTTGCCAATCGCGACCCACTTCCCTCCACGGAGGGCCATCACCAGTCGTGTCACATTGTCATAAAGATAGGCACTGCACCCACCGGTCTTCTCTCGGTAAAAGAGCATCACGCCTCGATGCCAGACTCTGCCTGTCTCACTGTCTGCGGCCCTGGTTGGATACCAATGCGCCGCAACGCTCATGTCATTGAACGAGAGACGCCGGTTGTTAGGGTGCGTGTGAGCTTTGCCAAGAATGATGGCATCACGATGCTCCCGGTCATCTATCGAGGAAGGAACCACACAGGTCTTCAGCTCACTGTCCAATCTGTTCTTGATGTCCGAAAGATAGCTGAGAAAGTAACCGTCACTCGAACGTGAGTAGTAGTACAGGGCGCAATATTCGGAGCCGTAAGCACCATTGGACGCTCCAGGTTGATCGGTCATGATGGCACACGACTTCTCAGCCAGTTCCTCCATCGTCTGAAACGGTCCTGCCAATGGACCTTCGACCTCGACGCTGCCATCAGGCAGGCGATGCGCACGGATGTTGGGGTTGGGAGCGGAGCAGGCCAAGCACGAGGCCATGACAAATACCTGCGCCGCTGCAATCAGACCTTTACCTCCCATCATTTCCGCCTCGTCACGTAGAAGTCCGCCAGCAGCGCTCCCAGCAGCACCAGCAGGGGCCAGCGCGCTCGTCCCGGTGAGCCCGTGCTTCCCTCTTCCTTCTCCTCTGCCTCCGCCTTCCGCTCGCCGCTGCCGCGCCCGCGCAGGTCCGATTCTCGCGCGTCCAGCGCCAGCACCTCGGTCACATCCACGGGCTTTCCGTCCCGCTCCAGCGTGTAGCGGCCCGGCAGCAGCGGCGCGGGCAGGGTCAGCGCTCCCGCCCCGAAGACAGGCTTGTCTCCCAGCGGGCCTACCAGCGTGTAGCGGGCTCCCGGCTGAGTCACCACTGGCAGGGGCTCGCCCAGCGTGAGCTGTCGGCGGGGGAACCCCTCTCTCGCTCGTCGCTCCTCACGCAGCACGTTTCCCAGCAGCACGGGCCATGCCGGCGTGCGCTGAAGGTTGGAGCGCGACAGCTCCAGGTTGACGTGCACGCGCCCGTCCTCCTCGGAGAGCAGCACCGCGTCTCCTGCTGTGATCAGCGCTCGCCCCGGCGGATTGTCTCCCGCGGTCCAACGCACTCCAGCGAGCTGCACGTCGTCCAGCAATGGGTTGTTCTTCTCCGAGAAGAACGGCCCCAGGAATGTGCGCAGCGTGCCTCCTGCTCCCACCGTCACCTTCGCGTCCGTTCCTCGGGGTCCGATGAGCAGCGCTCCCTCGCCCGCGCCTGTCTCCACGTCCGGAGCCACCACCAGGAAACGCTCCAGCGCCTGACGGGCCTGCGCATCCAAGCCCTCCGCCAGCGCCACGCGCACCGGTCTCACCACCGAGGGCACCAGCCTTGCCTGCCCGTCCTCCGGCAGCGCGTCCTGCGGCAGCGTCACCTCCACGTCTCCCGCGTTCTCGAAGGTGAGGCGCACCGTCGCCGCTCCCTCCGTGGGCAGTTGCACCTGCTCGCGCTGCTCCGTGCCTTCCTTCGCGCCCGGGCCCGGCTGGGCGCGCACTCGGACCTCCACCGTGTCCGGTCCGCCGAAGCGCGCCACTCGCAGCGTCACCGTGGCCTTCGTGCCCTCGTCCCGCCGCTGCGCGGAGACGAGCGCCACGTTGTCCCGAGGCACCCCGAGCGCCATCCACCTCACCGCCGGCGGCACCACCGCCCCCTCCGCGGGCATTACGTCCGTGAAGAAGTGCACCCGCCGCCCCGGCCCGGCCAGCTCCTGCGCCCACAGCAGCGTGGCCGTCACGTCATGGTCCGCTCCGAGCGCCTGGAACGACTCCAGCGCTCCCAGCGCCTTCGAGGGCTCCGCCTCCGGCCCCGCGATGACCCTCGGCGCCGAGCCGCTGGCCAGCACCGTCACCCGCGTGGCGCGCTCCTCTTCCACCCGCTTGGCGGCCTCGCGGCGCACTCGCTCCAGCACCGTCACCCCATCCGGCCCTCGCGCCGAGAGCGAGAGGCTCCCGTCCACCACCAGCACCACGTGCCGGGCGCGGGTGTCGCTGCTGAAGCGCACGTCCGCCAGGAAGAGCGCCGCCGCCACCACCGCCAGCGCCTCCAGCAACAGCGAGGCCTCGCGGGTGAAGCGCTCGAAGCGCGGCCCCGCCTCGGCGCGCGGGCGAGGCGTGCGCCACAGGAAGAGCGCGCTCACTGTCACTGGCTTCTGCCGCCGCCGCAGGAAGTACGCCGCCGCCAGAGGCACCAGCGCCCCCAGGGCCAGCAGTCCCCATGGGAAGCCGAAGCTCACGCGCCTCCTCCCGCCAGGAACAGTGGCCGCAAGGGGCCTCTCACGAGCGCGCTCAAGGACTCGGGGGCTGGCGCCGTCACCAGGGTTGCCTTCGCTCGCACTGCCGCGGCCCGAAGCGCCTTCTGGTGCTCGGCGAAGCGCCGTGCGTACGCCGCCAGCACGTCCTCCGTCAGCAACTCCTCCAGCGCCGCGCCGCTCTCCGAGTCCACCAGCCGAGCCCCCTCGCCTCCCGAGGGCTCCAGGTCCTCCGCGTCCAGCACCTGCACCAGAAACAGCGCCGAGGCCCCTCGAGCCAGCCGCGCCACCAGGGCGGACAGCTCCGTCTCGAAGAGGAAGTCACTCACCACCACGCGCAGGCCACACGGGCGCAGTGGCGGCATCCGCCCCAGCGCCGAGGCCAGATCATCCCTCGCGTCGAAGGCCGCCGCACGCAACGCCGAGCGGCACACCTGTCCCTGCGCCCGCTCCGGCCGAACGCTCGTGGTGAGCAGCGAAGGAGTCAACCCCTGCAGCGCGCCCACCTCCACGGCCAGCAGCGCCACCTCCCGGGTCCTGGCCTCCTTCGCCGGGCTCAGCGCCACCGAGCGCGAGGCATCCACCAGCACCTCCAGGCGCGGAGACACCTCATCCTGACGAACGCGGAGGATGATCTCTCCGGTGCGCGCCACCGCGTTCCAGTCCACCTGCCGCAGATCATCCCCGGGCTGGTAGGCGCGAAAGTCGTGCAGCTCCAACGAGGAGCCCGCGGACGTGGCTCGCGCCTCGCCCACGCGCCCCCGGTGAGGCACTCGCGGGAGCGCCAGCGCCAGCCCCGGCGCCAACCTCGCCACCTCGCTCTCGTCCGCCGCCGCGCTCACGAGGCGTGGACCCTCCGCTCGCGCTCGACCAGGGCCCGATCCGCGCCGAAGGCGGCGAGCGCGGCCACCCCGCATAGGAAGAACAGCAGCTCCACGGTCATCTTCGGCTGGCCCAGCGCGTAGTCATACGAGCCAAAGTCGACGAGCCCCACGACGGGATTGAGCAGGTTGATGAGCCCATTGTCCGAGGGCTCGTCCACCAGCAAGGCCAGGATCGGCGGAATCACGGAGGCCAGGCCCGCCAGCGCGGCGAACACGATGCGCACCGCCGTCGGAGAGGCCAGCCGATCCGAGCGCGGCATCCTCGCCACGAGCAGCGCCACCGCGAAGTACAGCACCGGGTACGCCGCCGCGGCCACCGTCACATAGAGCATCGAGCGATCGTTGGTCCGTCCATCGACCGAGTTGTGCCCGAGCAGCCAGCAGAAGAACGACCAGCCCACGAGCAGCAACACCATGAGCCGGAAGCCGCGCACCGCTCCGGGCCGCAGCAGGCTCCAGGCCCGCGTCTTCGCCCGCAGCGCTCGCGCCTGTCCGTCCACATCGGAGATGACGAAGAGCCCCACCAGCGTCAGGTGCAGGCACCCGGCCACGCCCGCCACGGCCACCACCTGCCGCTCGAAGCCCTGCTTCCACCAGATCATCCCCACCACCACCGCGCTGATCAGCATCTGCGCCACGAGCGCCCGCCGAGGCCCCAGGGAGTAGTTCTCGGTGATCAACGACAGCCGCGCGGCGGCCACCTCGAACAGCAGCCACCCATAGCCGAGCATCAGCCATAGGGAGATGCCGATCATGTACGTCAGCTCTCGCTCGCGCATCAGCCGGGAGCCTCCCTCGCTCAGCCCGAAAGCCGCCGACAGCCCCATCACCACCCCGCTGGCCAGCATGCCCAGCACGAGGAAGTGCACGAACGCGCGCCCCAGCCGACCGTCCGCCAGCGTCGCCGAGCACACCCCCAGCACCGTGAGGAACACCAGCCACGCGCCTCCCAGCGCCAGGATGATCAGGATCGTCGGCAGATCGATCCCATTGAGGTAGTAGCTGAACAGCAGGAACGGCCCCACCGCGGAGGCGTACAGCCCCGCCTGCGCCAGGAAGGACGTCATCTTGCCGCGCAGGATGCGCCGAGGCCCCAGCCCCGTGAGCGCCAGCAACACCCACGTCTCGTCCTCGCGCTCGCGCGCCAGCGAGCGGAACGCGCTGTAGGGGATGACGAAGAAGTGCACCAGCCCCAGGCACACGAAGTAGGTGAAGAAGTAGAACCCGCCCCGAGCCCGGTAGCCTCCATCCCGCACGTCCGCGTACGCCGTCAGCGACAGCAGCACGCACGCCAGCAGCATCAGCCCGAAGCACACCCAGAACACCCGGGTGCGCAGGCCCTGGCGGATCTCCTTCACCACCAGCGGGTTGATCCGATCTCCCAGCCGCTCGCTCAGCGGGGCCCTCGCCATGCTCTCCACGGGCGCGCTCACGCCACCCTCCCCTTCGTCACCGTCATGAAGGCATCCTCGAGGTTCAGCTCGCGGTGGCTGAAGGCGCAGACCGGCACGCCCGCCCCCACCAGCGCCGCCAGCAGCCGCGCCGCCACCTCATCCACCTGCGCCCGAGTGGCCCCCGGCTCCAGCTCCAGCTGCACCCGCAGCCCCCCGGGCTCGCGCGTCACCTGCCCCACGTGAGGCTGCTCCAGCAGCACCTTCTCCGTCCGCTCGTACGCAGCCTCTCCCTCGGCGCCCACCGCCAGCCGCACCATCAGCTCCGAGCCCCCGCCCGCCTGGCTCTGCGCCAGCAGGTCCGCCACCTTGCCCGTCGCCAGCAGCCGCCCCTGCTCGATGATGGCGCACGTGTCGCAGATCTCCGCCAGCTCCGTGAGGATGTGGCTGGAGATGAGGACCGCCTTGCCCTGATCCGCCAGCGCTCGCAGCAGCTCGCGCAGCTCGATGCGGGCGCGCGGATCCAACCCATCCGCGGGCTCGTCGAGGATGAGCAGCTTCGGATCGTGCAGCAGCGTCCGCCCCAGCGCCGCGCGCTGCCGCATGCCCTTGGACAGCGCGCTGGTGAGCTTGTCCTTGAGGGGGATCAGCCCCGTGAACTCCATCACCGACTCCACGCGCTTCTTCCGCGCCTCGCCCTTGAGGCCATAGGCCCGCGCGAAGAAGTCCAGGAACTCCCACACGGTGACGTCGTCATAGGTGCCGTACCGGTCCGGCATGTAGCCGATCAGCGGCCGGGCCTTGTCCGGCGCGTCCACCAGCGACTGCCCGTCCAGCAGCACCTCGCCCGCCGTGGGCGTGTCCAGCGTGGCGATGATGCGCATGGTGGTGCTCTTGCCCGCGCCGTTGGGCCCGATGAAGCCCAGGATGGTGCCCGCCTCCAGCTCGAAGGACACATCATCCACCGCACGCAGCGCGCCGTAGACGCGCCGCAACCCCTTCACCTGCAGCAGGCTCATCGCCTCACCTCGACTCGTCGCGCGTGGCTCATGGCGTGTCCACCTGCCCTCGCACGTAATGGACTCCCTCGTGGAGCTGCACCTTCAGCGCCGCCAGCGGCGCGAAGCCCGCGCCCCCGAGCCGCGCCACGAAGTCCCCGTCCTTCAGCGGCAACGCGAAGCTGCCCACGTCCTCCCTCGAGCGGTGCATCGCGCTGCCAGGGGGACTCACGAACCCTCGGACGAGCTCCCCGCTGGCGTCATCCTTCAGCTCCGCGACGCTCCCCTCGGCGCCGTCGGCGAGCTCCGGCAGCGAGTACCAGCTCTTCCCCAGGCGCACGTAGCCAGCCTGGAGCGGCGCGCCGAGCGCGTTCTGCACCTTCCACCCCTCGCCCTCCTTGCGCACCACCAGCCGGGCGCGCGTGGGCACCACGGCCAGCTCTCCCCACTCCACATAGGTTCGCGCGGGCAGGAGGCCCTCCGCCTCCATCCCGCCTCCCGTCCAGCTCACGTCCACCAGCCACTCGTCCAGCTCCTGCGGCGCCAGCAGCACTCCGGTGGCGGGGAGCTGCACCTTGTCGGAAGAGAGGTTGGCGTAGTAGCCGGCCACGGCCGCCGTCACCACGCGGTCTCTCGGCCGGTCCAGCCAGGTGTAGCTGTAGCGCGAGGCGTGGGTGACGAAGCCCTCTCCCAGCACCGAGTCCCCGATGATGATCAGGCAGGTGAGCAGCGCCACCGCCGGCACGCCGATCAACAGCGCCACGGGCCCCTTGCGCCGGGCCAGCATCAGCCCTCCCGGCCCCACCACCAGCGAGAACAGGAAGATGAGGACGAGGAAGCGCCCCACCGGGACCAGGGCATTGGGCAGCAGCGGCACCTCGCCCCCGCGCAGCGCGAAGCGGTTGTTCTCCCAACGCGGCGCCGGACCGATGGGCTCCAGCAGCGGCTTGCTCTCCTCCTCGACCGAGGCCACCGCCTTGCCGCAGTCCTCGGCCCCGCCCTGGCACAGGTACACGCTGCCGAAGCCATAGGCATTCCACGCATCGCGCTCCGGCTCCTGGCCGAGCAGCGGCAGGCGCTGACGCACATCTCGCGGAGACCGGGCCAGCACGAGCGAGCCGCCCACCGCGGCGTAGTTCTCCAGCGCGGCCCAGACATCCGCGGGCACGGAGGCCACGTCCTCGGTCACCAGCACCGAGGGGTAGCCCACGTAGGCAGCCAGCTCTCGAGGCGCGTCCTGCACGCTCAAGAAGCGGACGTCCACCTGCGACGGCTTGCCGCTCTCGGTGCGAGGGATCCCCGTACCGGCCTCGAACGCCTTGGCCGTGCCGAGCACCAGCGTGGCCACCGCGGTGCCTTCGTCCAGGTACACGTTGCCGGTGCGCGGACGAATGGTGGGGCCCTCGATGGTGAAGGTGCCGTTCTGGACCGCCACGGGGACGAGCAGGTACGTGGTGAGCCGCTGGCGCGGGGCGAGCTCCACGGTCCGCACCGTGGTGGACGCGCCCGAGCCGTACCCCTGGAAGCTGAGCCGCAGCGAGCGCGGCACGGCTTCGGTGTTGTGCAAGCTCACCTCGATCGGCGTGAACCCACGCTTGGCTTTCAAGCCACCGGTGTGGAGCGAGACGCGCAGCCCGTCCGTCTCATCCAGGGCCTCCAGCGTGCCCGTCAGGTCGGCGTAGCCGGAGCGCGGGGGCTCTTCCGGCTCGTCCGGCTCGACAGCGTTCTCGTCGTCGGCGGCCGCCTCATCTTCGGGGTCCGCCTCGTCTGCGGAGTCCGCCTCGTCGGTCCCCGCATCCTCATCCCCTGCCGCTGGCTCGGCCATGGGCGCTGGAGGCGGCGCCTGGGCCGCTGTGGCCTTTGCCGGGGCGGCAGCGGCCGGAGGTGACGGCTGCGCGAACACCAGGCCCGCGACCAGCAGCGAGGCCAGCAGCAGCCAGGGCTCCAGGAACCTACGCACGCGGCACCTCGGGCACGGCCTGGAGCAGCGCGCGGATGACGTCCGTGGAGGCCACCTTCTCCAAGGAGGCCTCGTAGGCGAGCACGAGCCGGTGGTTGAGGATGGCGGGCGCCACGGCGACGATCTCGTCGAACCCCACGTTGGGCTTGCCGCGCAGCAGCGCCAGCGCCCGGCCCGCGGCCGCCAGTCCCAGCGCGGCCCGAGGCGACGCGCCATAGCGGACGAAGCGGCGCACGGCATCCGGAGCCTGCGTCTGGCGCGGATCCGAGGCCTCCACCAGCCGGCCGATGAACTCCGCCACCGGCCCGGGCAGGTGCACGCGGTCCGTGGCGGCGAAGAGCCGCGAGAGGCTCTCCCCATCGAGCACGGGCGGCAGCGCGGGCGGCGCGCCTCGCACGCGGGTGGTGAGCAGCGTGGCGAGCGTCTTCGCCCCCACCGGCGGCACCTGGATGCGGAAGAGGAAGCGATCGAGCTGCGCCTCGGGCAGCGGGTAGGTGCCCTCCAGCTCGATGGGGTTCTGCGTGGCCAGCACGAAGAAGGGATCCGGCAGCGAGCGCGTCTGCCCGAGCACCGTCACGCTCCGCTCCTGCATCGCCTCCAGCAGGGCGGCCTGCGTCTTCGGGCTGGAGCGGTTGATCTCGTCGGCGAGGACGACGCTGGCGAAGAGCGGGCCTTCCCGGAAGGTGAACTCGCGGCGGCCCTCGCCCTCCAGGATATAGGTGCCGGTGATGTCGCCGGGCAGCAGATCCGGCGTGAACTGGATGCGGCGGAACGGCAGCGCCAGCAGCCGCGCCAGCGCCTTGCACAGCTCCGTCTTGCCGAGCCCGGGCAGGCCCTCGAGCAGCACGTGGCCTCGCGCGAGCACCGCCACCACCACCTGCTCGACCACGGACTCCTGATCGAGCATCACCTGGTTGAGGCCCTTCTTCAGCTGGGCCGCCACCTCCGCCGCACCCTGCACCTCGGCGGGGCTCAGAAGCTCAGACACGTCGGCTCCTCTCGTTTCACTGACTGCCAAAATATCGCTTCACCAGATCTCGGTTGCGCGGCAGCAGCGGCCCGGTCGAGTACCCCGGCGTCGCGTCTCCCTGTGCCCCCGTGCCGCGCACCGCCGAGGGCGTCACCGTGACTCCCTCGTGCTGGGGATCCGCGGCCTTCAGGCCCCACAGCTCGCTCGCCTCGCCTCCCTGCCCCTCCGGCAGCGGCTGGAACTTCAGGCGGTTGGGATCCATCTCCGCCTCGCCTCCGAAGACGAGCGGCTGGCTCTCGCCGCCTCGCCCCACTCCCGCTCCCTCTCCCGCTCTGACACCCCGGCTCGCATGTTCACTGCTCTGTCCCTCGCCCTGCCCCTCTCCTTCTTGACCCTCGCCCTCGCCTTGGCCTTGTCCCTGTCCCTTGCCCTGCCGCCCTGAGCCGGACTGGCGACGCGTCGTCGCCCGCTGCCCGGAGTTGCCCTGGCCGAAGTGATCCTGGAGCTGCTGCTGCCTCCGCTCCAACGTGCGACGCAGATCGGAGATCTGACCGAGGTTTCCTCCCGCCTGCGCGGACGCCGTGCTCCGGGCACCCTGCGAGCCTTGGGTGCCCCGCTGCCCACTCGTCCCCGTGCCACCATCGCCCGCATCCCCGCTCTCTCCATTCGAGCCGTTCGCGCCGTTCTCCCCCTGCGCACCATTCTCTCCGTTGGCGCCGCGCTGGCCCGCCCCTTCCGCCGGGTTTCCCTCTCCGTCCGACAGCGCCATCAAGGCCCGCTCCAGGTTCTCGCGCTCGCGAGCCACGCGCTCCGCGTCCCCCGCGGCGCCCAGCGCATCTTCCAGCTCCGAGGCAGCCTCGGAGGCTCCCGCGAGCTCCGCGGCGGCCTCGGCGGCGCGCTCGGACAGCCGCTTGTCCAGCCCATCGGCGGCCTCCCAATCGGCGGAGTCGAAGCGGCCCTCGGCGGCCTCCTCGGCCAGCCGGCGCAGCTCCTCTTCCATGGGAGTCCCCAACGGCTCCTCCTTGGCGAGCGCCTCGGCCTTGGCTTGAACGGCGGCGACCTTCGCGGCAGCCGCGGCGTTGATGCGGCTCGGAGCAGGCGCGGGCAGTGGCAGAAGAAACCCCACCACCAGGAACAGGAGCGAGCCGAGCAGCGCCCCCACGGGACGCCGCCAGCGCACCTCGGGAGGCTGCACGGCGCGGGCGTACTGGTTGACGGAGAGCTCCCACTCTCCCACGGGGCGCTCCAGGCGGGTGAGCAGCAGCCCGCCCGCGTTGGCCGAGCGGTCCGCGAGCACCGCCGCGTGCTCCAGGGAGATGCCTCGGTGGCGAGCCCGGAAGCCCCACCACAGCCCCCCCGCCAGCAGGAGCGCGGGGGCCACCCACAGGGCCGTCTCGCGCAGCAGGAGGCGGGCCAGGACACAGGCCGTCACGGCGGCCCACATGGGCGCGATGCCCGCCTCGGCCCAGCTCACCGCGTTGAGACGCCGCTGCACGCGCCGGACGGGGGCGAGCACGAGAGCCTCGAAGCGGCGTTCTTCACTGACGGCCATGGTCGGTACAGAGTGTCGGTCACCCCGAGGGGCTTCCACAAGCCGCCCCGAGCACAACCTCCCCCTCCGCTTCCCGAACGGGGCCAGGGAAGCGCGTGAGCTTGAATCCGCTCGCGGGAAGTGAACGAATCCGCCGAGCATGAGCCGCGAATCCGATCCCAGGGAAAAGTCCCTCGAAGAGCGCCTCGCCCGCATCAACGAGGCGCTCGAGCGTACGAACCAAGCCGCCCCCACGAAGGCGGGAGCTCCCGTCACGCCTTCCCAGGGAACCACCACGGCCGCCCTCGGCACCGGGGCCTTCGCCCTGACCTTCCTCGTGCTGGCGATCGCGCTCGGCAACCCGTGGCTGGTGCTGCCGGCGCTCGTGTTCGGCATCGCCGCTGGCTTCCTCCTCGTGCAGCGCCGCTTGAGCGAGTCCTCCTCCCCGTTCGAGCGCGGCCTTCCACACGGGCAGAGCATGAAGGGTCCCCATATCGGCATGGGCGCCACCATCGCGTCCGACGCGGTGCTCGAACCGGGCGCGGTCGTCGAGATGGGCGCCACCGTCGGCTCGGGAGCGACCATCCGCGCGGGCGCCGTCGTGCGCATGGGCGCGACCGTCATGCCCCATGCCGTCATCGAGTCCGGAGCGGTCGTATCGTGGGGCGCGACCGTGCACGAGGGCGCCGTCGTCGGCAGCAACGCCACGGTCGGAGCAGGCTCGGACATCATGCCCGGCGCACGAGTACCTCCGAACACCTGGCTCATGCCGGGCTCCGACTATCACTCGCCCGCGACCGACATACCGGGCGCCAGCACATCCGCGCCGTCTCCCCAGGCCGAGAAGCCACAGCCCGCGAAGCCCGTCGACCCGCGTGAGTCCCGTATCGATACGATCTGCGATCGGCTCGAGGTCGAGCTGCGCGATGCCCCCGAGAGCGTGCGCACCTTCCTCGGCACGAGCACCGAGACGATCTCCGCGCTGCGCCGCACCTGTCACGATCTGCTGCGCCGCGAGCGCGCCCTGAGAGACGAGTCCTCCGCCGAGGCGCTCGCCCGGCTCGACTCCGAGAAGTCCGTGCTGGAGTCGCGCATCGCCAAGACCACCGACGAGGTGATCCGCCGCTCGCTCCAGGGGGCCGTGGCCGCCATCGAGGAGCAGAAGCGCCAGCGGGAGACGCTCCAGCGCAACGCGGATCGGCTCGACGCGGAGTTCACGCGGCTCGCTTACATGCTCGAAGGCATGGCCGCCCAGTTGGTGCGCCTCCGCAGCGCCGCTCCGCAGCCGGGAGCCGCAACGGATCCAGAGCTCGAGAAGAGCCTCGTGCAGCTTCACCGCGAGATCGAAGCCATCGCCGACGCGCTGGAGCACGTCTCCTCCGGCGCGGAAGACTCCCGCTCCGAACCGCTCCCCAGCCCCATCAGCGAGATCTCCTCCGGCGCTTCGGATGAAGGGCTCGCGCGAGCCGACCGCCCGCGCCAGCGCGACCGCTGAAGCGCACGTCCGCCCACCTCCTCCTTGACGCACCCCCAAGCGCCCTCTCGCGGCCTGGGAAACACGGGCCAACCTGCTGATTCATTTGACTTTCCGCCCCTAGAGCAGGAATGGATGCGGCGCCTTGGTGTTCCGCCGGGGCACTCTCTTCCCTCTCAGGGTTCCATGACGCCCCTCCTCCTCCTCGCCCAGGCCATTCAGTCCGAGGTCGGCTGGCTGAGCCACAAGCTGCTCAGCGTCACGCTCTCCAGCGCCGAGTGGGTGCTCTGGCTGCTGCTCACCCTGTCGGTGCTGTCCATCGCGCTGATGCTCGAGCGCGCCGTGTACTTCGCCACCCACCGGCTGCCGGACTCGGAGCTGCTGGCCCTCAAGCTGTCCCGCGGCGAGTTCGACGCCGTGCGCGCCGCCGTCGAGGGCAAGAAGGGCATGGAGGCCGCCGTCATCCGCGACGGCCTCGCCTCCACCGCCCAGGGAGCCGACACCGTCGAGCAGGTGATCGCCTCCACCGTGGCTCGCGAGCGCCCTCAGTACGAGCGCTACCTGTCCTTCCTGGGCACCCTGGGCAACAACGCCCCGTTCATCGGCCTGTTCGGCACAGTGCTCGGCATCATCAAGGCGTTCCATGATCTGGGCGCCACCAGCGTGAAGGGCGCGCAGATCCAGCAGACGGTCATGGCCGGCATCTCCGAGGCGCTCGTCGCCACCGCGGTGGGTCTGGCCGTCGCCATCCCCGCCGTGGTCGCCTTCAACGCCTTCAACCGCCAGCTCAAGACGCTCACCAGCCGCACCAACGCCCTGGGCTTCGCGCTGGTGGGCAGCCTGCGCGCCGAGGGCCGCAAGGCCCCCTCGTCCGGAGAGGGGCGCTAGGCCATGGCCGGCGGGGCCCCGCAGGACAATGATGAAGAGATCACCGGCATCAACGTCACACCGCTGGTGGACATCGTGCTGGTGCTGCTCATCATCTTCATGGTGACGGCCAACTTCATCGTCCGAGAGACAGTGGAGGTGGATCTGCCTCGCGCCGCCAACGGCGGAGAGACGGTGCAGGGGCTGGTCAACGTGGTCATCGACAAGGACGGCAAGCTCTACCTGGATGGCGCCGAGCTGGTCGAGGACGAGCTGTCTCGCAAGGTCTCCGAGGCCGTGGCCAAGGACAAGGACACCCGCGCCATCATCAGCGCGGATCAGAGCCTGCCGTATGGCCGGGTGATGCACCTGATCGACGTGGTGAAGGGCCAGGGCGTCGCCAAGTTCGCCCTCAACATCCAGAAGGACGCCGCGCCCACGCCCGCGGCCTCCCCCGCCAGCCCCTGAGCAGAGGCGCGCCGATCATGAGCCAGGCGGCACTCGACAGCCCGAGCCCTCCTCGCCGCTCGTCACAGGCGGCGCTGGTGTTCGTGCTCGTCTCGCTGGCGGTGCACGGCGCCGGCCTGTTCGCGCTCAGCCGGATGAAGGAGCGCCCGCTCGAGGCCCAGAAGCCGGTGGAGCTCGTCGTGGTGGAGGTGCAGAAGCCCCCGCCGCCTCCGCCGCCCAAGGAGGAGCCCAAGCCTCCCGAGCCGCCCAAGGCGAAGCCTCCGCCCAAGCCGCCCCCGGTGAAGGTGGCCCAGGTCGAGAAGCCACCCCCGCCGCCTCCGCAGCAGGCCCCGCCGCCTCCCAACGAGCCGCCGCCGCAGCCCACCAAGCCGGTGCCGCTCGTGGTGGGCATCTCCATGTCCTCCACCACCAGCGCGGGCTCCTTCGCCGCGCCCGTGGGCAACACCGCTTACGGCAAGGTGTCCGACAAGGCGCAGGACCCGAAGCAGGTGCAGCAGTATGCGGCGCCCAAGTACACCCCCATCTACCAGGTGGACTCCGAGCCGCAGGTCGCCTCCGAGGTGAAGATCCCCTATCCCGAGGAGGCCCGGCGCGCCGGCATCGAGGGCACCGTCACGCTCTCCATCACCATCGACACCGAGGGCAAGGTGGTGGCCGCGAAGATCATCTCCGGCCCGGGCTATGGGCTCAACGAGGCCGCGCGTGATGCCATCAAGCGCTTCCGCTTCAAGCCCGCCATCAAGGGCGGCGAGGCCGTCTCCACCGAGATGAAGTACTCGTACACGTTCCTGCTGGACTAGCCCTGCTTGTCGCCTCGCGGAGGGGACGCGGCCGTGGCCCCACCCGCCGCCTCCCGCTGCTCGTTCAGCTTCTCCACCGCGCGCCTCATCACATCCCGCAGCGCGCGCAGGTCCGCCGCCGAGAGCGCCGCGATGGCCGGGGGAGGCTCGGCCAGCCGCTCCATCAGCCGCTCCCTCACCTGCGAGCCCGCCTCCGTCAGACACAGCAGCTTCACCCGCCGATCGTTCTCGGCGCTGCGCCGCTCCACCAGGCCGCGTCCCTCGAGCCGATCCACCAGCCCCGTCACGTTCGAGGCGTCACACGCCAGGTAGCTCGCCAGCCCATTCATGGGCTGCGGCCCGTAGCCCAGCATCCGCAGCACGTGCGCCTGCACCGAGGACAGCTCCAGCTCCGCCGCCAGCCCGGGGAAGCGGCGCATCCGCTCTTGGATGAGCTCGAACAACGGCGCCCACGCCTCACGCGCCAGGTCCGCCTCGGCCCGAGGTAACTCCTGCACCTCGCCGCCGCGCTTGGCCCGGCCCTCCATCCTGTCCGCTTCCGTCCGGCTCATGCCTTCATGGTAATTCACCCGGTGCACCTCGACAATTGACAACCTCAAATATTGAAAGATACAAGCTCGCCGCTGACGGAGTGCAGCACGCGCCCGCGCTCTCGCGGGCCCTTGGAGGATCAATCGTATGACGCCCCTTCTGGCGCTGGCCCTGGCGGTCACGACCGCGGGACCGGTGCTCACGTTGGATGAGGCGCTGGCGGAGGCCCAACACAAGAACCTGGACCTGAAGGCCGCTCGCGCCCGGCTCGAACAAGCCGAACAGGCCTCGCGCAAGGCCTGGGCGGGCTACCTGCCGACCCTCAACGCTGGCGGCACCTATACGCGCAACTCGGATGAGGCCCGGATCGTCTTCCCGCTGGGCGGCAGCGTCCGCGACGTGGGCCACCCCACCAGCGATCCGGCCGCCGGCCCTGGCGCTCCCACCAACCTGCAGGTCGTCCCGGATCAGATCCTCGATCTGACCATCCAGCCTCGCAACCAGTTCGGCGCGCAGATCGAGCTGCGCCAGGCCGTCATCGTTCCCCAGCTGTGGGCGGCCATCCAGGCCTCCACCCAGGTCGAGCACCTGGCCGAGCTCACCCTGGAGATGCAGCGGCGGGAGATCCTCTTCGCCGTGGCGCAGGCGTACTACGGCGCCGCCGCGTCCGAGGCGGCGCTGCGCGCCCAGGCCCGGCTGCTGGAGCTGAACCAGGCGCGCGAGAAGGACTCGCAGGCGCGCTTCCAGGCGGGCACGGTGACGCGGGTGGCGGTGCTGCGCGCGCAGCTGGACCGGACGCGCGCCGAGCAGGATCTGCTGCGCTCGCGCAACGCGCTGTCCGCCGCCAAGCTGGCGCTGAGCACGCTGCTGCAGCGGGATCCAAACTTCGAGCTGGCCGAGCCGCCAGAGCCACAGCTGCCAGCCCAGCGGACGGATCTGGCGGAGCGCGCGCTCGAGCTGCGCCCGGACGTGGCCGCCTCGCGCGAGAACGAGGAGCTGGCGCATACCAACCGCCGCGGCGTCTGGCTCAGCTTCCTGCCGTCAGTGGGGCTGAACGGGGCGTACCGGTGGAGCAACGCGGTGGGCTTCACGGGGAAGAGCACCGCGTGGCTGGTGACGCTGGGGGCCTCGTGGACGATCTGGGACGGCGGCCTGCGCGAGGCCAACCTGCACGAGGCGTCCGCGAGGGTGGCGGAGGCCGAGGCGCTGCGGCAGTCGGCCGAGTCGCGGTCCCAGGAAGAGGTGGCCCGCTATCAGCTGGAGCTGGAGAGCGCCCTGGCCAACCGCGCCAAGGCCCAGGAGGCGGTGGAGCTGGCCCGTGAGTCGGGACGGCTGACGGACATCAGCTTCCGCGCCGGCGTGGCCACGTACCTGGAGGTGACGGACGCGAACACGACGCTCAGTTCGGCGGAGGTGGGCTTCGTGGCGGAGCGGCTCCAGGCCGCGCTGGCCGCGCTGCGGCTGCTCAAGGCGGTGGGCGTGTTCCCGCCGCCGCAGCTCACCGGGCAGGGCTCCTCGGGCGAGACGGCGACGCCCGCTCCTATGCCCGCGCCTGCACCTGCGCCCGCGCCTGCACCTGCGCCCACGTCCGCGCCCGCGGCGCCCCAGCAGCAGACCGCGCCGGCCTCGGGCCAGGGTGAGGACGCACCGCCCTCCAGGCCGACGCCGTAGCACCCCACCTCAGGTGAAGTGAGACAGAGGGGAGGAGCGAGCAGCCCTCCCCTCGGGGCTCCTCTGCCTCGCTGTCTTGCGCAGCATGCCTGGCCACCCGCTGAGGCCGTGTCCCCGCCTCGCGTGTTGAGCACCCTGCACCCTCGATAGACCCCGGGGACGTCCCCAACCGGCCCACGGCGATGGATCTTCCAGCCATGGCGAGGGCGGTGGCCGCAGCCCCGGGGGGAGGAGATGCGAGGGAAGACAGGAGGCCAAGGCTCACAGCAGGATCCCCACTCCACCACGGAGCGGTTCGTCTCGCGTGCGCGGAACGTGATGAGGCATGGGCTCGGCTCCATGCTCTCACAGGGGCTGAAGACGCTCTCGTACCACGCGGGCCTGTACCCCATCCTCCAGCAGCCCGGCGGCATTCAGCCCGCCATCCTCTTCTACCACAAGGTGCAGCGGCGCTCGGTCAGCCTCTGGGGAGATCCGGTGCTGGGGATGCAGCAGTTCGAGGAGCACGTCTCCTTCCTCGTCCGCGAGTACCAACCCATCTCCCTCTCCGAGCTGGTGGCTGGGCTCCAGCGCAAGGGGCCCCTCCCGGACCGGGCCGTCGTGCTCACCTTCGATGACGGGTACCGGAACAACCTGGTGCTGGCGGCGCCCATCCTGCGCCACTACGGCGTGCCAGCGACGTTCTTCATCACCACGGGCCTCGTGGGCACGAACCAGTGGATGTGGGCCTACGAGTGCGAGCACATCTTCCACCAGTACCCGCTAAAGCGGATCCGCGAGTGCGCCCGGCACCCGATCATCGAGCGCATCTGCTCGCTGGCGCTGCCCAACCGGGTCACCATGCTGGCGTGCGTGGAGTACCTCAAGTCCGTGCCGCACGGCGAGCTGCTCGAGGTGATGGCACGGCTGCGCGAACAGCTCCCGGTGGAGCCGGATGAAGAGAACCGCTTCCTGAGCTGGAACGAGGTGCGGCGGCTGCGGGACGACGGCTTCGAGATCGGCGCCCACACCGAGACGCATCCCATCCTGCCTCGCATCCCGATCGAGGAGGTGGAGCGGGAGCTGGCGGTCAGCCTGGAGGTCCTGGAGCGGGAGCTTGGAACCCGGCCGGCGCTCTTCGCCTATCCCAATGGGATCACCAGCCGCGCCATCACCGAGCGGGTCGGCCGCTTCTTCGAGGCCGCGGTCACCACCCGCCCCGGAGTGTGCTCGCCCGCCACGTCACTGCTGGAGCTGCCGCGCATCGCCGCTCCGCCCCCGGCGGGGGAGCTGGCCTACCTGTTGACGCTCCACCACCTGCAGGGGCCTCCGTTCCTCTGGCCCCTCGTGCGGAGCGGATGAGCGGAGCGGACCTGATGGATACGCTGATTCATTCCCTGCCCAACCTGTGGCCTTCCCAGCTGCTGCCTCGCATCCAGGCGCGGCGGGGATTTCCACTGAACCGCTCGGACCTCGAGTTCACGTACCTGGGGCGCAACGCCGTCTTCCGAGCCATCCACCGGTTGGGACTCGTGGGCGCGGAGGTGATCGCTCCCGCGTACCACCATGGGGTGGAGATCTCCGCCCTACTCGCGGCGGGGGCGCGCGTGCGCTTTGCCCGAGTGGACTCCGCGATGCGGTTGGATCTCGAGGACGTCGCGGCACAGCTTGGCCCCGAGACCAAGGCCCTCTACGTCATCCACTACGCCGGATTTCCCCAGCCCATGAAGCCCATCGTGGACCTGGCCCGGGAGCGCGGGCTGCTGGTCATCGAGGACTGCGCGCTGTCGCTCTTCTCACGGGACGGCTCGATTCACCTGGGAAGCCTGGGAGACGCGGCGATCTTCTGCTTCTACAAGACGGTGCCCGTCACGCATGGGGGAGCGCTCTTGGTGCCGGCCCGGCCCCGGCATCCCCAGCTCCCAAAGACCCGGCCGCCGCCGCTGCTGTCGACGCTGTCGCATCTGACGGGCTCGTTGCTGTTCAGCATGGAGCTGGAGCTGGGAGTCCCCGCCCGGGCGGCACGGAACGCGGTCAAGTCACTGACCCGGCAGCTCCGGCGGCGCGCCGACGAGGTGGATGTCGCCGTGGGGACGCAGCACTTCGAGCTGGCGGCGGTGGACCTGGGGATGAGCCTCGTGGCGGAGCAGGTGCTCCGGGCCACCAACGAGCAGGAGATCGTCCGCCGCCGACGCTTGCACTGGCTCTACCTGCACGAGAAGCTCGGTGGGCTGCGGCGCTCTCCGTGGGAGGAGCTCCCCGCTGGCACCTGCCCGCTCTTCTACGCGCTCCGGGTGGAGGACAAGGACCGCGCCCTGGCCGTGCTGCGCGCGCGCGGGATCGCCGCGGTGGACTTCTGGCGGTTCGGGCACCCCTCGGTGGAGCGGGAGCGCTTCCCCGAAGTCGAAGCGCTGCGCCGCCAGATCGTGGAGATTCCCTGTCACCAGGATCTCAATCCGGATCAGTTGGATCGGCTGGTCCTCGCGGCGAGGGAGGCGGTGCGGGAGGACTCGGGAAAAGGCGGGGCGGGCACGTGAGACAGCAGGTTGATCTTCAGCGGACGGTAGCGCCGGGGCTCGACGTGCGCGTCGTGCGCGACGAAGCGGGCTTCGCCGCGCTCGAGGAGGCATGGAGTGAGCTGCTGGATCAGAGCGCAGCGTCCATCTTCAGCTCGTGGCAGTGGCTGCATCCCTGGCAACAACGGCCAGGAGGAAGCCGTCAGCCGTTCCTGATCTGCGCCCGGGATCGGATGACTCGGAGGCTGCACGGACTGCTCCCGCTCTACCTCGAGGTCCAGCATGGCGCTGGCCGCCGCTACCGCCGCCTGGGCCTGCTGGGGGATGAGGGCGTCGGCAGCGATCACCTTGGGCCGCTGGTGCGGCAGGGGGAGGAAGAGAAGGCCCTGGCCGCGCTGACGCAGGGGTTGCTCTCGCACCAGGAGGAGTGGGATCTGCTCGAGCTGCTCGATGTGGACACCGACTCCCCGAGTACCCGGGCGCTCGTGGAGCAACTCCGCTCGGCCGGGCTTGGCGTCCGCTTCGAGGAGCGCAATGAGTGCCCCTTCGAGCCCTTCGAGCCAGGGCTCACCTTCGAGCGCTTCCTGGCGCGGACGCGGCGAGCCGACAACTTCCTGCGCCGGCGGCGCTGGCTGGAGCGCCAGCCGGGATTCCGCATCGAGCGCGCGGAGTCCAGCGAGGAGGTTCAACAGGCGCTCTCGTCCTTTTTCAGGCTGCACGAGCTGCGCTGGCAAGGCCACTCCCAGTTGAACACTCCGGAGGCCCAGGCCTTTCATCGAGAGGCTGCCGCGAGGCTGGCCCAGCGCGGCCAGCTGCGCCTGTACACGCTCTGGGTCGAAGGAGCAGCCGTGGCCTCCGTCCATGCGCTGCGCCATGGCGGCACCTTCAGCTACTACAACGCGGGATATGATCCGGCCTGGCAGAGCAAGAGCGTGGGGCTCGTCCTCGTGGGGACGACGTTCCAGGACGCCATCGCCGAGGGCCACCGCGAATACGACTTCCTGCGAGGCACCGAACCCTACAAGCTCGAGTGGACGACCCAGGTGCGCCGCACGGCCCGGATCCAGATCTGGCGCCCCGGAGGCCCAGGCGCGTGGGTGGCTCACGCCGAACGCCTAGGGCAGCAGACACGCCGGGTACTGCGATCCGTACTGCCAGCCCGAGCGCTGAGCGCGCTGCGGCGGATCCGGTCGTCTGCCCTCCGATCGGACACCCGACCCCACGACTGAGCGGCGTTGGCATTCCCCTGGCTTGCACTGTCTCATGCGCGACGCATTGGACTCGTTGCTCCGGGGATCACGATGGCGCGCTCCCATCCAGGGAACCACCTCCACCACCTGTATCGCGTCCCACTCGCCATGGCCTTGGCGTGCAGCTTCCTTGGAGGCTGCTCGGGCAAGGCGGCGCTGGACGACGTCCACACAGGCCCGATCAACACCCCGCAGCCCTCATCTGGGCCGCCGCCGCCTCCCTTCCAGCCAGCGCCCGTCACCCTGCGCATCCTCCTGGGGTGGCAGTACCGCAACGCCATCGGCTCGCTGCTGGGAGTCGAGGCCGCCAACGCGGTCCAGCCTCCCCAGGACACCGCCGTCAACGGGTTCGATGCCATCGGCGCCGCGCAGCTCGCGCTGAGCCCCAGCGCCCTCGTGAGCTATGAGAATTCGGCTCTGCACGCCGCCCAGGCCGCGCTGTCCAGCACGGCAACTCGCAAGACGCTGATTGGCTGCACGCCCACCTCCACCACCGACGAGTCGTGCCTGCATGACTTCCTGAGCCAGTTCGGGCACCGCGCCTGGCGCCGGCCGTTGTCCGAGCAGGAGCTGGCCTCGTGGATCCACGTGGGCACGGCGGCCGCCACCGCGTACGGCGACTTCTACAAGGGCGTGGAGTTCGCCGTCGCGGGCCTGCTCCAGTCCCCCTCCTTCCTCTACATGGTGGAGGTGGGGCAGCCAGATCCGGAGCACCCTGGGCGCCGCAAGCTCACGGGCCTGGAGCTGGCCACGCGGCTCTCCTTCTTCCTCACGGGAACGACGCCTTCCGATGAGCTGCTCGCGGCGGCCGAGCGCGGCGGCCTGGACACGCAAGAGGGAGTCCGGGCTCAGGCTCTGCAACTGGTGTCACGCCCGGAGGCCCGAGAGGCCCTGACCCGCTTCTTCGACGAGTACCTCCGGCTGCGCGAGCTGCCCACGCTGAGCAAGGACTCCACCCTCTTCCCGTTCTTCACCCCGGAGCTCGCCTCGGGGATGCGCGAGGAGACGCAGCGCTTCCTGGCGGATCTGGTGTGGGACCGGAACACGGACTTCCGGGAGGCGTTCGACTCGGACTCCACCTTCGTGAACAAGGATCTGGCCACGCTCTACGGCCTGTCCGGAGCGCCAGCCACCGGCTTCGCGCGGCTGAAGCTGCCGCCGGAGTCGGGCCGCGGAGGACTGCTGGGCCAGGCGAGCCTCCTCACCCTGCTGTCGCACCAGACGACGACCTCGCCCACGGTGCGCGGCCGCTTCGTGCGCGAGCGCCTGCTGTGCCAGCCCATCCCCGCGCCTCCGCCCGATGTGATCCCCAACCTCCCCGAGCCCCAGTCCGGGGATCAGCCCCAGACGATGCGGCAGCGGCTGGCCGAGCACCAGAAGAACCCCGCGTGCTCCGGCTGCCACACGCGGATGGATCCCATCGGCTTTGGCCTGGAGAACTTCGACCCGGTGGGCCGCTTCCGGGACAGCGATCACGGCGCGCCCATCGACTCGGTGACTCAGCTGGATGCGCTGGGCACCTTCCAGAACCCGAGACAGCTCGGCCAGCTCTTGCGCCGCAGCGATCGCACCGTGCCGTGCCTCGTCCGCAACGTGTTCCGCATGGCCACCGGCCACGTGGAGGTGGAGGGCGAGACGGAGCCCCTGAGCGAGCTGGCCGCGACCTTCTCCCGGTCTGGCTACCACCTGAGGGATCTGCTGGTGGAGATCACCGCGAGTGATGCCTTCCGTTACGCCGCCGATCCGGAGGTGCAGTGATGGCTCCCTTTCGTCTCTCTCGCCGGACGCTGTTGAAGGGCCTGGGGGCCGCCGTGGCGCTGCCCACCCTCGAGGCCATGCTGAACACCCACGGCACCGCCTACGCGGCCGGAGGGACCATCCCGAAGCGCTTCGCCACCTTCTTCTTCGGGGATGGTGTCATCCTCAACCAGTGGGTGCCCTCGGCCACGGGCCCGGGCTGGCAGCCGAGCCCCGCGCTGGCGCCACTGGCCTCCGTGAAGGACTACGTCAACGTCATCACCGGCTACATGGTGAAGACGCCGGACCTGCGCGCCCACCACACCGGGGCGGCGGGCATCCTGTCCGGCTATCCGTTGATCGAGCTCCCGGCGGGCAGCGCCAACTACGCCTCCAAGTTCGGCGGGCCCTCCATTGATCAGGTGGCGGCGAGCCACATCGCGCAGGGCACGACGTTCCCCTCCCTCGAGATCGCCGTCTCCAAGCGCACCTCCAGGGTCGAGGGGCCGACCCTGCAGTACATCTCGCACAAGGGGCCGGACAGCCCCATGCCGCCGGAGTTCAACCCGGCCGCGCTGTACAACCGCATCTTCGGCAGCTTCACGAGCAGCAACACGACGGATCCGCGCAACCTCCTCCGCGCCAGCGTGCTGGATGCGGTGCGTGACGACACCCAACGGCTCCAGCAGCGGCTGGGGAGCGCGGACCGGGCCCGGCTGGACGCGCACCTCACCAGCATCAGCGAGCTGCGCCAGCAGATCCTCGCCCTGCCGCCGGAGTGCACCAAGCCCGCGCCCGTCACCCTGTACAACCAGGATGTGAACGGCAAGGAGCCGCTGGAGCTGGTGAGCAAGGCCTTCAGCGATCTGCTCGTCATGGCGTGGGCGTGCGACCTGACGCGCGTGGCCAGCTACATGTTCAGCGGCGCGGTGAACGCCACCGTGTTCCACATGCTCGGGCAGACCCAGGGCAACCATGATCTCACCCACGACGCGGCGAAGCAGGATCAAGTCCACGCCTCGGTGGTCTGGGTGGTCCAGCAGTTCGCCTATCTGCTGGGCAAGCTGAAGGCGACGCCCGAGGCGGGAGGCAACCTGCTCGACAACAGCTGCCTGCTGCTCACCTCGGATGTCAGCGAGGGGATCTCCCACTCCATCAGGGACTACCCGCTGCTCGTGGCGGGACGCGCGGGGGGCTACTTCAAATATCCCGGCGTCCACGTGCGCTCCACCACTCAGGCGAACGCCAGCGACGTGCTGCTCACCTGCCTCAAGGCGGTGGGCACGGGCGTCACCTCGGTGGGAGGCGCCGAGGGGCTCAGCACCACCGAGTGCGCCGCGATCAAGGCGTAGGCTTCAGCACGCCCGAGGGGCTCAGCTTCGAAAGGAAGCCCCCATCGCGTGCCCGGAAGCGACGAGCTGCCGAGCAGGTCCCAGCCGGCGCTGCTCGTACGCTCGAAGCGCGGCGCGGACATCGGCTCCGCCCTGGGAGGCGTGCTGCTCCAGCGTCCTCACCAGCTCCAGCGCATCCAACATCGCGAAGCGCGCGCCGGAGCCGGTGATGGGACTGGCCACGTGGGCGGCGTCCCCCAACAGGCCCGCGCGCCCCGAGACCAGCGCCGAGGGCAGGTACTCGTAGATGGGACGCAGCGAGAGCGCCTCCGCGGCGATGGTCGTCTCCAGCAGCGCGTGGCAGGGCTTCGGCCACGTCTGCTTCGAGACCGCACGCAAGTCCTCCAGCACCCGGGGCGCGCACTGCCCGGGAGGAACCGCACGGGGCTGCTGGACGCCGTGACGATCCACCAGCAGCTCTTCCCGGAGCCGCGCCTCGGAGGCACCGAAGTACCAGCCCCAGTTGAGGCGCCGATGCCCCGGGCGCAGATCTCCTCCCGGACCCGGCACCGGATACACGACCATGTGATACGGCGGCCGGGGAATGATGTGGAGCGCGTCCCGGAAGAAGTACTCGCGCAGCTCCGCGCCCAGGTCCGCCTCGTTCAGCACCCCACGCCACAGGACATAGCCCGCGTAGGAGGCGTGGAGCTCGACGCCCTCGGGGAACAGCATGCCTCGCGAGCGAGCGTGGTAGCCGTCCGCGCAGATCAGCACCTCGCCCGCCGCCACACGCCCATCCTCCAGCACAGCGCGCACTTCTCCGTCATGCTGCTCCACGGCGGCGAGCGTCGAGGCCGGGTGGTAGCGCTCGTCCGGGAGCCGCTCCCGCAGACACTGGCGGAGCAGCTCGTAGTGGGTGACAAAGAGAGAGGCCGGCTCCATCACGTCTTCCCACGCGGAGAACACATGCCGCCGCGTGAGGTGGGCACAGGCGAGGGCTGGCCTTGGAGCCGCCAGCACCTCACCGATGAGCCCCGGCTCCACCCCCATGCCAGCGCCCTGCCCGTCCGGCGCTCCGGGAGAGCGCTCGAAGAGCTGGACGTCGGCGCCATGCCGGAGCAGCGCCACCGCGGCGGCGAGCCCGCCAATGGAGCCTCCCACCACGAGGCAGCGCAGTCCGGAGAGGCTCATGGCGCGTCCGTCAGGTTCCAGCTCCACGCTCCCAGGCCGCTTACCCGCGCTTGAGCAGCTTGAAGCCAATCTCCCGGCCCTGCCCGGCCCTCATGGCCAGGTGGATCCACAGGATGGCGAGCGACTCCAGGTGGGCGGCGTTGCGCAGCGGCCCCACGTCCACGGGCGTGAAGCCCGCGCGGGTGGCGATGGAGGACACCAGCTCCTTGGCCTGCGCGTCATCCCCCGCGAGCTGCACATCGATGGAGGTGTTGCCGAGCTTCGGCTCCAGGTGGAACTCGGCGCCGAAGGTGGAGAAGCCCTTCACCACGCGGACCTTCGGGAAGGCCTTGGCGAGCGCGGCGGCCAGCGAGCCCTCGGGGGGCGGGGTGTGCACCGGACCGTCGTCCCACTTCAAGGGGTTGTTGCAATCCACGAGCACCTTGCCGGAGATGTCCCCCATGGAGCGGGTGGCCTCCACCGCGGCGTTGGCGGGGACGGCGAGGAAGATGACGTCGGCCCACTTGGCGGCCTCGGGGATGCTGCTCTGCTCCGCCTTGCCTCCACTCTTCTCGATGACCTCCTTCGCGTCCGAGCCCTCCCGGACGCCGAAGCGGACGGAGAAGCCACTGCGGGCGAGGTGGATGCCCAGGTTGCCGCCGACATTTCCGGCGCCGACGATGGCGATGCGAGGGTTCTGGCTCATGAGGTTGCTCCTGAAGTGCGGGAGGCTGAGGTGCCTCTCCGCTCTCTTTCAGGTGTAGCTCGCCTGGGTCAACACTTCCAGTGGGAGCGCGTCTCAGCGTGTGGAGCCCTGAACGAGCGCCACGGGCGCGACGGGCTCCTCCGCCGAGCCCTGGCCGAAGTAGATGCGCTCCAGCAGCTTGCGCTGATGGATGATGGGCTTGTCGTACTTGCCCAGGCGCATGCCCTTCAGGCTGTACGGTGTGTCGGCGACGGTGGGGATGAAGCGCGCGTCATCGCGGATCTCGAACCAGGCGAGCATCGGCTGGGCCCTGCGCACCACGGGCATCAGCGGCCGGAAGCGGGGATCAACGAGCTTCAGGAACGCGAAGACGTGGAAGCGCGTGGTGCGCGGCGTCTCCGGCACCATGAAGATGGCGAAGTGGTGATGGAACGGGCGGGGCTCTCCCGAGGCCGCGCTCCAGCGGATGGAGTAGCCCGTACGAACCGGATCAAAGCGCGTCACCCAGTCGTTGTGGAAGACGTCACCGGGCTTCAGCAGGAGCAGCCGTAGGAGCTGGCTGTTTCGCTGCGGCGCGCGGTAATGCACCTCCGTCCGGTCCTCGTGGTTCTCCGCCGAGAACTCGATGGCGCGGGTGCCCTGGTCGTCCCACCCCAGGCGCGTATGGACGAACGGGGTGTGCTCGTCCTCGCTGAAGTTGTCGAGCGCCACGTGCAGCGGCGCGCGGAAGAGCATGGAGAAGGAGCCGGTGAGCTCGAACCCCTCGGGCGCGAAGTCCGGGAAGGCCGACAGCGGCGTGTCCCGGGCCGCGAGCCAGAGGTAGCCATGGCGCTCGACGAGCTGGAGGGCGCGCGCATCACACTTCTTCAGGTCGGGCTGGCTGGGGCTGCGGCCGTGGCCCTCGGCGTCGAAGTTCCAGCCATGGTATGGGCACTGGAGCCGCCCATCCTTGCGCACCCTCCCCGCCGAGAGCGGGGCGAAGCGGTGGGGACAGGCATCCACCAGCGCCGCGGCCTTCCCCGTCCCATCTCGGAACAGGGCGTAGGCGCGCCCGGCAAGCTCCACCCGCAGGGGCTTCTTTCGAAGCTCGCGGGCTGGCAGAACGGGGTGAAAGAAACGGGTGACATCCGGCATGGGTTCCATACGTCTCACGATACTTCTATCGGTCTGGGCGGCGCTGCTCCTCTCGGCTGGCTGTGTCCGGCGCCCGGTCGCCACCTGCCCGGACGAAGGGGGACACTCGTGGCGTGAAGTGAACAGTCCCCACTTCCGCATCTCGACGGATCTCGGCGATCGCGTGGCGCGCCTCGCGGCCGTGGAGCTGGAGCAGCTGCGCGCCGCTCTGCTGCTCGTGTGGGGAGACAAGGTGGATCCCCCAGGCCAGGTGGATGTCATCGTCGCCCGCAACGACGCGGAGCTGGAGGAGTTCACCCAGGGCGCCGCGCTGGAGGCCTTCCTGGACTCGTCCGGGCGAGACCCCTTGATGGTGATGGCCGGAGAGGGCGAGTTCCTGGCGCAACATCCCGAGTCCCTCCCGGTCCAGGCGCACGAGCTGGCCCACCACATCAGCCGCTTCGTGATGGTGCGCCAGCCCAAGTGGCTCTCGGAGGGACTGGCCACCTATCTCGAGACGGTGCGGTTCTCCTCTCTGCACCGGAAGGCCACCTTCGGGTGGTTCCACCCCCAGCACTACTTCTACCTCCGCACCCATGGGCGGCTCTCGCTGAAGCAGCTCTGGGCGTGGGATCAGCGGCCGTACGCCATCGGCGCGGAGGCGCGGCCCTACTACGCCACCTCGTGGCTGTGGGTGGTGTACCTGATGGACAAGCAGCCGAAGCGCTTCCACGACTTCCAGGAGCGGCTGTCTCGTGCCGAGGAGCCCCGTCAAGCGTGGGACGCGGCCTTCGGGGACGTGCCTCGGCTGGAGGAGGACTTCCAGAAGTACGTGCCTCGAAGGGAGGACTCGCTCACGGTGGAGCTGCCGCGGATCGACCCGGAGCTCCAGGTGCAAGAGCTGGACTGCGCGGAGATCCACGCCCTGCGCGCGCGGCTCTTCCTGCGCAGCCCGGGGCGCAGGCGCCTGGCCGAGCGCCTTCGCCTGGCTGGGCAGGAGGTGGAACAGGCGCTGCGCGAGGACCCAACGAACGTGAGCGCCGTGCAGCTCCAGGCCGGCTTCACCCCGGAGCCGGAGAAGCGGCTCGCGCTGGCGAGAGCCCTGGTCCAGGCACGCCCCCAGAGTGGGGCCGCGTGGAGCCTGTTGGGCCAGGCGCTCCAGGATGCGAACGCTCCCGTGGCCGAGCAGGAGCAAGCGCTCCAACGCGCCCTGGCGCTGGAACCGGAGGACGTGGATGCGCTCGTGGCGATGGCCTGGCTCCACACCGAGAAGGGAGAGACGGCGGAGGGGCTCGCGAAGGCCGAGCACGCCGTCCACCTGGCGCCAGGACGGGCCTCCACGCTGGAAGCCTACGCGGCGCTGCTCTTCCAGGCGGGCCGGTGTGAAGAGAGCGTCACGGCCCAGCAGCGCGCCATCAGCCTCCTGAATGGCCACATCACCGCGGCCCTGCGAGAGGCGGCCCAGGCCACCCAGCAGGCAATGGAACAGAAGCTCGGCGAGTACGAACGGCGCTGTGCCGGTACGTCCCCTCCTCGACACGCGGACTGACCCCGCAAGGCAGCCCAATGTCTGATCCATCAGAGCCCGCCCATCCCCCTTCCTGAAATCAACCATGCCACGCCGCGCGCTGATGATCGCGCTTGGGAGATCTCTACAGTGCCTCGCCACGAGACTCCTGCCGTGGAGGTTGCCTTGGCCGAACATGACTCCGAGCGGAAGCGCGCACGTCCCCCTCTCCCCGCTCAAGGCGTGATGGCGCTCCTGGAGCGGTGGGTCTCCGAGCTCGAGCGCGACGCGCCTGCCTCCGCCCCAGCGCCCGAGGCGCCTCGCTCACGCAACCGGCCCGCTCGAGAGCGGCTCGAGCCCGATCCCTTCACCGACAAGCTGTCCGCTGAGGAAGCTCCCGCGCCACAAGCCCCCGCCCCCAGTCCGGCGCGGCCACGGCCCGAGGCCAGGCCTCGGGAGCCAGGAGAGCAGAGGCACCCCGCCACCGCCGCCCGCGCGGCTCGTGAGGAGCTCCGCCTCCAGGGCCTGGTGGTCACGCTCCCGCCAGGAGATGCGCAGATCGTCCTCGGCCGCGAGGGCGGACGGATCGTCCACCGAGGCACCGTGGGAGTCCGGGGTCCCTGCGCGCCCACTCAAGAGGAGTTGCTCGGACTGGGGATGACGAAGGCCCAGGCCCGAGCGCTGGAGTTCGTCCTCGCGTGGTTCGGCTCTCCGTTCGACTCGGTCACCTCGGAGGTCTCGGACGGGGAAGGTCCCGGCTGGGGTGTGTGGCCGCTCTCGGGCGCCGCTCTCATCGAAGCCCTGGTGCGCTGGAAGCGGCGTGAGCCCGAGGTGTTCAAGGCCCGGCTGGAACGCCTGGGTATCGACGTCACCCCGGGACAGCCGCCGGAGCCGCCCTCGCTGAGCCTCATGGACCTGGAGCACGGCCATCTCATCACAGGCCCGCAAGCGTTGGAGCGGCTGGGAGAGGATCCTCGGTTGCTCGCGGCGCTGGCCCAGGCGGGACGGGAGCGGGGCGCGCAGCTCGCGCAGCTCGAGTATCTCCACGAACAGGTGCTTCGCCCCGCGCTGCTCTCCTCCGAGGGGAGCGCCGCTCCGCTGGACGCACCGGGCAGTCCCTTCGCCACCCCCCGCGCGCTGGCCCTGCTGTTCCACACCGAGCTGCGCCTGGGCCGCCGAGGCGTCACGCGGCTCGTGGCGCACGCGCACGAGAAGCCGGGGCAGTCAGGCTCCGGGGAACCCGCGGGCCAGCGCTTCGCGGCGGACCTGCAAGCCGCCGGGCGCGTCCGGGAGGCCACCGAGCTCCGGCGCATCCTGTCGTCCCCCGAGCTGGCAGGAGCGCCGTCGTAGGGCGCCAGAGGCAAGAGGCCACCATGGAGACTCCACTGCCTCCTGGCAGCCGTGTCCTGCTCATCATCGCGGAGCCACAGGCGCCGCGAGCGGCAGGTGCGCAAGGCCCTGCTCCCGCTGGTGAGCTCATCATCGGCTCCCGCCACTATCACCTCGTGCCGGCGCCATCCGAGGAACCAGCCCCCACTCCCGCGCCTACGCTCCCGGACGCGCAACTGCTCACCGCGCGGGAGCTGCAGGTTGCCTCGCGCGTCGCCGCGGGCCAGGTGAACAAGCAGATCGCCGCGGACCTCCAGATCAGCGCGTGGACCGTCGCGGCTCACCTGCGAAGGATCTTCAGCAAGCTCGGAGTCGAGAACCGAGCCGCCATGGTGTCGCGCTGCTTCGGGGCCCAGCCCGGGCCGCGAAGCCCTTGAGGGGCAGGCGGCTCACCCCCGCGCGGAGGAGGCCAGGCTCCTGCGCAGCCCCAGGAGGAGCGCGAGGTTGGCCCCAGGCTCGCGCACCAGACGCAGGCGCGTCGCGGGAGCGACCAGCAGCGGCGTCACCCCAGGCCCGTGGCCCGCGATGCGGCTGTCCGAGTGGACCACCACGCCCACGGTGACGAGGCCCTGCCGCCGCGAGGGGCCGAAGCGATAGTCCAGCGGGCTGATCGCCACCAGATCTCCCAGCCGGAGCGAGCCAAGCCGGAAGCGCCGCACCAGCTCCCGATCCGAGAGCTGGATGTCCAGGTCTCCCAGCACGCCCTCGAAGCGCCCCATGCCGGAGCCCATCACCTCGGCGGGAACCCGGTGCGTGACGGGGACGGTCAGCCGCCCACCGGAGCCCCGCACGCCCCAGCGCCGCAGCAGGCGCGGGGAGAGGTTCTGGAGTCGCACCTCCGGGAAGTCCGGCAGCGCGAGCCCCTGGCCGCACGCGTCGATCTGCACCCGATCCCCGATGAGCAGGCGGCGCTTCACCTCGGGTGGGAAGTCGATGATGACGTGGTTGATGCCGCCGTGCTTGCCCACCACCGTGCCCACGGCGCCCTCCGCGGGGCCGGACGTCACTCGCGCCCGGTTGCCCACGCAGGAGTAGAACATGAGCGCCCGGTTGGGGCCGTCCCGCGGGCCCACCACCTCGCGCCCGTTGTTGTGGAGCGAGACCCCCGCCTCCATGTGGTCCGCCGCCAGCCCCACCGCGGGATCCCCCACCCGCCGGTTGAGGACGATGCCTCCGCTGCCCGGCAGGAGCCGGAGCACGCCATCCCGGCCAATGCGATAGGTGGTGGGGCGAATGATGGGGTGGGCGACCTGCCCCGCGACCGCCACCTCCACCAGCCGCGCCACGTTGGTTCGCGGCGCTCCCTGGGCGTGCGCGCCCGACTCCATCACTGGAAGCTGCTGGACGTCCATGTCGTGCCCCCAGGCTCAGAGCGCGGCCGCGGCACTGGGAATGCCGAGCGTCTTGCGCAGGGTGGGAGTGACGCCGCGGAAGGAGCGCCCCTCGCGCGTCATCCGGTAGGCGGCGATCCACTCTTCGGACACCGGCCCCAGCGGCCTCACCTCCAGTTGGAAGTCCTGGAAGTCTCGGGTCTTGAAGGGGTTGTCCGCCACGAAGTTGAGCAGCAGCCGCCCAGCGTCCGCCATCTTCGAGCGCTGGGAGATCTCTCCCGTGCCGCCCAGGTAGCGCTGGGACACCACCTCGATGACGTCCCACTTGGTGTTGGCGTCGAAGGCCTTCTTGATGTCCGGCGTCTCCAGCGTGTCGAGGATCGTCTTGAGGTACTCGCCCGTCTCCATCGTGAGCGCGAGCAGGTTGCCGTAGGTGGCGCGGTCCAGCTGCCAGCGCATGTCGGTGCCCAGCCGCTGGATGGTGGCCTGGCTGGCGAAGGGCCGCTCGTTGAGCGTCTGCGAGCCGCGGATGACCTCGCCGATCAGCAAGTCCCGGAAGTACTGGGCGATGGCGGCCACGAACGCGACGAACTCGCGGTGGAAGTTGCGGAACACCACCGCGCCCGGCGTGGCCACCAGCGTCCCGTAGTTGAACGCGCGCCGGTAGGCGAGCTGCCGGTCCCGCGGCTTGTACCGCAGCGGGTGGTGCTTCTCCAGCAGGTACAGCGCCCGCGCGCCGGGGCCTCGCTGGATGCGCATGCGCCCGTCGTGGAAGAGCCGCAGCAGCACTCCCGCCACCTGGAACACCTTCATCCGCTCGTGCTGGTAGATGTAATAGAGCTCCGAGGCCGCATGGAGCTGTGTCTGGATGACGGACTCATCGAAGTCCTGGACGAGCACCGGCTTGCTGATGGCATCGAAGGAGGGCGCGCCCCCCTTGCTCAGGCCCATCAGGTCCGAGAACAACGATGGAGTCGCGCCGTTGGACGCCCGGGTGAGCAGCTCCCCCTCCCGGGCGTCGAGTTGCTTCTGCAGCTCCGCGCGCTGCTCGATGGGGACGTTGGTGAGGACATCCCGCTTCCACTGAGAGAAGAGACGTTGCAGAGCTTCAGCCGTACCGAGACTCATGGCGTGCCACCTGGATCAAACGTGTTGACGGAAAAGGAATGTGCCCTCAGTGCATCTCGGGCAACTCCGCTTCAGGGGGCTTTGCCTGCTCGCCGGGCCCGGTCGTCTTGAGCTCGGCCGTCTTGAGCTCGCCTCGCACGCCCAGGGACTTCTCCAAGTACTCCTGCTTCTCGCTGAGCAGCTTCACCTGCAAGGTGAGCCTGAGCACGATATCCGCCAAGGCCTGGAGCCTGCTCATGAGCTCTTGCGGCGTGGGAGCCGCGGGCTTCACGGTTGGTTGTGCCGTGCCTGGGTCCGGCGCGGCCGCGGGCTTCGCGTGTGAGGGGGTCGTGTCCTGGCCCGATGGGGCTTGAGGCTTCGCAGCCTGATGAATCTTGTCCTTCTGGCTCATGGCGTGCCACCTGCTTCAATGACGTTGACGAAAAGGAGTCCGGCCTTCATGACTTCCCGCCCTACAGCCCCAAGTGCTTGTCCACCGAGTCCTCGAGATCGCTGATCTGGCGCAACGTGCGATCCAGCGCATCACCCGCCCCCACGCTGGGGCTGACGGGAGACGCCCCCGGCGGTGGCGCGATGCTCGCCCCCGGCTGCGAGCGGTCGATCCTCGCCTGAAGCTGCTGGAGATCGAGCTGCACCCTCCGCCGTGCCTCTCGCTCGTCCCGGAGATCGCTCTCGAGCTCGCTCAACCTCGATTGAACCGCGGCGGCTCCCCCCGCGCGCCCTGGCGAACCGGCGGCGAAGTCCTCCATTGGAGGTGTCTGCCTGAGCCGCCGGGTGAACTCGACGAGCTCGTTCTGGGAGACGCGCTCGGCGGGAATCAGGCCCACTTCGAGCGTGTCATCCGCGTCCAGCGCGCGGTCCGGGCCGGCATAGAGCCGGGTCGCATCCTCCAGCAGCTGCTCGCGCCCGGCGCTCGCCAGAGTGAGCTGCAGCGCCAGCTCCTTCCACTCCGCCTCCAGGATGCGCTGCTCCTTCAGGAACTGATTCCGCTCGTCAATGGGCGGCAGGTTGGGAGCCCGGTTCAGCTCGCCGGCGATGTCCTCCACCAGCTTGCGCAGCGTGTCCCTCACATTCTCCTTCGAGATGCTCGGCGGGGGGGGCTCATTCCAGTCACTGCCAGGTGGATCCACGTCGCTCAACAACCACGTCTCGAAGATCGACCCGTAGATCGCCGCGCGCCGCTCCTCGACACCGTCGAGGGTGGTGCCCCCGCCCATCAGGTACAGATCGATGGCGCGGTCCACGTCGTAGAGGACGCGATCGAGCTTGACCGCGAGCGGCCAGGTAATGGGGTCGAAGTCTGGAATCGCGTGCAACGCATCCAGCTGCGCAGCCAGCTTGCTGCGCTGGCGGAACAGCTCCTGCACGACGTCACTGCCCTGGTCGTCGACGCGCGCGAGCTCCACGGACGCGAGCGGGGACGGCAAGGCGATGTTGAGCAGCCGGGAGCCCGTGCCGGGCTTGGCGAACGCTTCGATGAACAGCTTCAGGGCCTGGACGAAGGCGCTCAAGGGCGCGGAGGCGGACTGGGAGGCGCCGCCCTGCCCCTCCAGCACCAGCACCGCCACCGCGTACAGCCGCCGGAGATGGACCAGCTCCAGGGGCACCGTCGAGGTGATCTCCCGCACCAGCTCCTGCTGCTGCTGGGGCACGGTATCCAGCAGCACGGTGAGCAGCCGCGACATCGCATCCGGGCGGATGATGGCCCGGAGGTCCGAGTGGCCCAGGTTGCCGAGCGCGGTGTACAGCGCCCCATAGGACGCACTGCCATCGCCCCAGTCATCCGCGTCCTCGGGGCTGCCGGAGATGAGGCGCGCGAGGCTGGTGATGACGGCCTCGCGGCGCTGCCGCAGATCCTCCAGCGTCACCTGGAAGACGGTGCCCCCCTCGTCGAAGCCCGCCCGGAAGAGCGCCTCGCCCGCGAGCACGCGGAGGACGATGGAGGACTCATCCAGCGTGGCGGCCAGGCGGCGGAACTCGGCGTCCACCGCGGGGTTGAGCAGCCCCACCATGCGCGCCACGCGCGCGTAGTCTCCCAGCTTGCGCACGCTGTAGAAGGTCCGGTCCCGCTGAGTGGCGTCCGCCGCCAGGGAGGCCGCCCCCACCCCCTCTCCCAGCTCGGCGAGGATGGCGTCACGCCACCCGACGAGCGGGGCCTTGTAGTCGCGGTTGGAGGCGAGCTCCACGACGCAGTTCAGGTCCGCCTCGAGCGCCTGCCGCGCCTGCTGGTAGCGCTGGAAGCCCGGCGACTCCGTGCTGCCCACAGGCCCCAGCGCCACGGGCTCGGGCTCCGCCGATGGGCGGATGGAGAGGCCTCGGCTCTCGTCCGTCAGGCGCGCAGCCATGTCCGGGTACAGCTTGCTCAGCACCTGGACCCACTGCTCCGGGTTTCCTACGTCCGCGAGCCCGGACTTCTGGCGCAGGAACTCCTCGAACTTCGTCTTCGCCGTCGCCGCCAGCTGCATGGAGCCCGTAGCACTCTGTGTCTTCCCATTCTCGTACATCATCCATCCCCTTGAGTTGCTGTCATGCGGCCATGGCGGCGCTCACGCTGGGCGCTCCCACGCCTCGAGAGCCAAGCCCCGCCAGATGATTGAGTACCGTGCGTGAAATGTGCTCGGGTGAAGCCAGCCTGCGCGCGAGCGCCTCGCGGCTGGCTCCCACCGTGAAGCGAGGAGGCAGCTGCTCGGGGACCTTCCCCCGCGCGATGGACTCGGCCGCGCGGCGGATCCGCTCTTGATCCTCGGCATGGAACGGCACCACGTCCACCAGCGCGGCCTGCGCCAGCCCGCGGCGCGTCTGGAAGGCCACCTCGTCCACCACGTGAGGGATGACCCGAGCCGCCGTCTCCAGCAGCCGCGCTGGGATGCGTGCCGCGGGCAGGTACTCGCGATAGAGCCGGTACCAGTTGTCCCGCACGTCCCGCGCCTGCTCCAGGAAGCCCATCCGCCGCAGCATCTCCGCCTGGATGAGCACCCGCAGGTACGGCGTGGGGTGGACGCTCAGCGGATGGAACGTCAGCACCCGGGCTGGCGGATACGCGAGGAAGTCCTTCATCGACTGGACCGAGGCGGGCCCGCCCAGCAGACAGGCGATGAGGTCCGCGAAGATCTCCTTGTGCCAGCGGCCCCACAGGCGGGTCAGCCAGGGGTCGCCCGTGATGCCGAGCACCCTGCGCTGGAGGGCCACCTCCGTCTCCTGCCAGACGTTCAGATCCGCCTGCAGGCTATGGCCTATCTCGTGGAGGATGACGCCCATGCCCCAGGGCGCCTCCACGCGCTCGTACGGGACGCGGATCAGCGGGAACGGGTTGCGCTCGCCCAGCAACCGCCGCAGCAACACGCCGCGCCGGAAGGTGGCGGGCGAGAAGCCGTGCTCCAGGTAGGCGAGCGGCTTGAGCAGCGAATTGCCCAGCAGCCCCGGCGCGGCCCGCCGGATCACCCGGAAGCAGTCGGCCGCGATGACGTCACAGGCCGCCAGCGCTGGCGCGAAGCGCGTGCCCCGCTGGCTGAAGACGTCGAAGAAGAGGCCAAAGGCGCGGCGGGCGCGGTCAATCTCCCGCTCCAGCAACGCGGTCCGGGCCAGCACCTCGCGGGAGCGCGGCTCGGAGCCGTTGATCGCTTGGGTCAGGCTGGCCAGCGCCCGGCGCACACCGCGATCGATCTCCTGCAGCCGCGTGTTGGCCGCGGCGAAGTGGGCGGCGGAGGGAGCAAAGGGCACGTCCTGCGGCCGGATCCCCACGTCCCGCGGAGTCAGGCGCGACAGCCGCCCCGCGCGGAACGTGACGTTCTGGACCTTGGCCCTCAGGAACTGCTGCAGCGCGTCGGCCATATGCTCCCCTCCCCTCCCCTCGGGACTCACCTCACGACGACTCGTACTGGCGCGCGGAGGGTGACGGTCCGCATCCGGCGCCTCCCCATCCCCCCGCCCACGCCCAGGCCCCCTCTGCCCATCTGGGGCCGGCTGGCCGGGCGCCGGATTCCCGCTCTCTGCCGGAGCTGCCGCGCGGCCGGGCTTGGACGGGCCAGCCGGCGCACCGCCCGGGGGCTGGAGGCCACCCGGCTGCCAATGCGGCGGATCATCCTCGGCACTGCCTGAGGGCTGGCGCCCTGCTGGCGCACCAGGCGTGTCACCTCGCGGACCACGCGCGTCACGGCCGGGAGCGCTCGCGCGCCGAAGCGCTGGACAATGCGCCGGGCAATCTGCGTCGTCATCCGGCTCACGGCACGCCCGAGCGCCCGCACCTGCTGGGGCTGCTGCCGGCGGCGCGCGGGAGGAATGGTGGAGCGCACCACGTGGCGCGCGGCGAGCCCACCGAGCACCGAAGTGAAGGCGTCCAGATCTTCGTCGCTGGCGTAGTCCGCCGCGGCGTCCGCGAAGGCGTCCATGGCATCGGCGCGCAACAGCCCGGCCAGGGTGCGGCCAATCTCCTGCCCCGCGATGCCTCCCACCTGTGGCGCGGCCTGCCGGAGCAGCCGGACGGCGATGGGCATGGCTCTCCGGCCGATGCGCTGGAGCGTGGGCCCGGCCACGCGCATCGCCGTGCGGAACGCTCCGGAGAGGCGTCGTAGGAACTCGTCCTCGTCCTGCGCGTCCATCGCCTGGGCGAAGGCATCCTCGAGCGAGTGCGCCTCCTCGGCCTCGAAGCCCTCGGCCTCAAAGCCTTCGGCCTCGAAGCCCTCGCCCTCGAAGCCTTCTCCCTCGGAGCCTTCTGCCTCGAAGCCCTCGCCTTCGAAGCCCTCGCCTTCGAAGCCTTCTGCCTCGAAGCCTTCTCCCTCGGAGCCTTCGGCCTCGAAGCCCTCGCCCTCGAAGCCTTCTGCCTCGAAGCCTTCTGCCTCGAAGCCCTCGCCCTCGAAGCCTTCTCCCTCGAAGCCTTCCTCCATGCCCTCCTCACCCTCGGCCATCAGGTCGGACATCTCATCGGCCTGGCCGGAAAACTCCTCCTCGAAAGGCTGCTGCATCGGTACTCCTCCTTGTCCTGGAAACGTCGTGAACGGGTGGGATGGGACGCCGGCCTAGGTAAGCGCCTGGCGGAGACTCGCGGCGCTGACCGTGGAAATAGGGATGCGGCGAAGGATCTGCTGCCGCGCCCGCACCCGCTGCGCCGCCACGCCTGGGGCAACCGCGCCGAGTCCAGGAGACTGGGCCGTGCGCGCGAGCACCCGCCGGGACACCCCCCGCACCACCTGAGGCAATGCCCCGATGGCCGCGCCAGGCCCACGGCGGTGCAGGTTCCTCGCCGCGAGCAGGGCGATGGCTCGCAGCACCCGGAGGCGCCTGCCCGCGGTGCCTGGCACTTGCTGGGCCACCCGCATCAAGTACTGCTCCAAGGCCCGGGTCCGTGCCCGCATGGCTCCCTGGGCGGCCGCCCCGAGCGGAGTGCCCGAGGGGACCGCCTGCCGGGCCACCACACGTGCCGCGAGGCCCGCCCCCATCGGGAGCGCCACGGCCGGCGGGACCTGCCGCGCGTCCGCCATGTCCGCGAGCGCGTCCAGGGAGGCGTCGTCGTCCGCGCCGTCAGCGCGCAGCAGGGTCGAGGCGATCCGCCCGCCGACTCCGGGGATGAGCCCGCCCACGGCTCCGGCCAGCGCGCCTCGCAGCCCGCGGCCCTCCAGCAGCCCCTGGGCAGCACCTATACCGGCGGAGAGGACCCGCCCCCATGGGCCGGCGACCCCCGCCACGCGTTGGATGATGGGCAGCGCGCGGCGCAGCAGGGGCGCGGCGCGACGCAGCAGCGGCCCGGCGACACGGCCCACCTGCTGTACACCCCGGGCAACGCCACGCACGGCCCCTCGGACCCGCCGGGCGATGCGGCGGAAGAACGCCTCGGCATCATCGGCGTCCATGGACTCCAGGATGAAGGGGTTGAGGCTGCGGGCGAGCACGACGGCGGCGGGGCCGGAGATGAGGCGCGGGCTGGCGTTGGGCATGTAGAGGCCGCTGGCCAGATCCATCTCGAAGCCCTCGAAGCCATCCCCTTCCTCGAAGCCCTCGGCGTCCTCGCCGAGCAGCTCGGCGAAGCCGTCCTCCTCGAACCCGTCGAGCTCGCCGAACTCGTCAGCCAGCTCCTCCATTTCCTGGAAGGCGTCCGCCATCCCAAGCTCGGACTCGAAAGCCTCTTCCGAAAAGAACTCGGCGCTGGTCATCAATGTCCCCCCGTCATGGCGTGAACTCAGCCCTACAAGAGCGCCAAGATGGAGAACAGGACACGTCGGGCACAGTCGCTCGTTTGAGCTAACCCTGTCGCTCGTTTGAACTAGCACCGAGCCACACCTGCCAGGCGTGCTCCCGCGAGCGGCCCGCCATGTCCCACGCGGTGCTTCGCTGGACTACACTGCGTGCACCGTGGAACCCCCTGCTCCCAACCGGCGCCGCCGTCTCCTGCTCGTGGTGGCCGCCTTCGTGCTTCCCGCGGTGCTCGCGGTGGGCGGAGTGTTCTACGTGCACGGGCTGCTGCCCGCCTTCGTTCCGAGCGGGGACTTCCCCTTCCACTACGGCGGCTATGCCCACGTGCTCCAGCATGTGAAGCCGGACGGCGACGTGGACTTCTCCGCCCTGGGCCGGGAGCGCCAGGAGCTGGACACCTTCGTGCGCTCGCTGGCCACGTTCTCGCCGCGCACCCGGCCTGATCTCTTCGAGAAGCCCGAGGACGCGCTGGCCTACTGGCTCAATGCCTACCATGCGCTCGTGCTGCAGGCGGTGGTGGACGAGTACCCCTACCTCGAGAGCGTGAATGACAAGTGGTTCGGGCGCTTCTTCTGGGGGCGCTCCTGGCCCGTGGGTGGCCAGCGGCTGACGCTCTGGGCGCTGGAGCACCGCATCCTCCTGCGAGAGTTCGCCGACCCGCGCATTCACCTGGCCCTCTTCCACGGCACGCGCGGCGGGCCCCTGCTGGATGGCGCGCCCTTCGAGCCGGCCTTCCTCGACTCACAGCTCAACGACGCGGCCCGCCGCTTCGTGGGAGATCCGCGCCACGTGAGGCTGGAGAAGAACACCGTCCACCTGGACAGCCTCTTCGACACGTACCGGGAGGACTTCCTCGCCGCGCTGCCCGAGGGCCGCCGGGGCAACGTGCTCCAGTTCGTCTGGGCCTTCCTGCCGGACACCTGCACGGATCGCTACGGCTGTGACACCCGGAGCGATCTCGATCGCGTCTGCGGCCCGAAGCTCGATCAGTGCCAGCTCGTCTTCGAGCGCGAGGATCCAGCGCTCCCGGACGCCGCCGCGCGCGGGCCCCGGGCTGGCACCCGCTGATCCGGCTAGAACCGGGAGAGCGAGATCCAGCGGCGCTCCGAGTGCGAACGCCGGATGGCATCCAGCACGCGCTGGTTGCGCCACCCATCCTCGAAGGTCGCGGCCCCGGGGAGCGAACGCAACCCCAGGCGCAGCGTCTCGGAGATGGCGCGGGCATAGTGGAAGAAGCCGTGGGCCCACTCGTTCTCCTGCATCCCCGCCGGGAGCTTCTCCGGCGTGGGCAGCGGCTCCCGCTCCCACTTCTGGCTGCCCACCTCCGCACGGAGCAGCTCCAGCCCCTCGACGCGTACCGCTCCTTGGGCCCCGAACACCTCCACCACGTGCGTGGGCTTGCCCGGCTCCACCGCGGACAGGCTCACCGCCGCCGTGAGGCCTCCACCGAAGCCCAGCAGCGCCTGGACCTCGTCGTCGGACGTCACCATCCGAGACGCCCCGGTGACGGTGTCCGTCCGCGTCGTGACGTGCGTGGCGAGCACCCCGAGCACCTCCGTCGGCTCGCGGCCCAGCAGGAAGCGCAACGCGTCCACCGCGTGCGAGCCGAGCGCCCCCAGCAACCCTCCGCCCTTCGCCACGTCCGACCACCAGTCCCAGGGCCGCCCGGAGCCGGCGCGGTTGTCGCTCCGGTAGCGCACCCGGGCGTGGTGGATCACCCCCAGCTCTCCGGACTTGATGATCTCCCGCATCCGCAGGCGCGAGGGCAGGAAGCGCAGCTCATGGTCCATCAGCGCCACCACGCCGCGCTGCTCGGCCGCCATCCACATGATCTCCGCCTCCGCAGCCTCCAGCGCCGTGGGCTTCTCGCACAGCACGGACTTGCCGGCGTGCACCGCGGCGATCGCCATCTCGCGGTGGAGGTGCGGCGGCGTCACGATGCTGATCAGCCCCACCTCGGGGTTGCGCATCAGCTCGCGCCAGTCGCCGGTGGCGTGCGGAATGCCCAGCTCCCGCGCGGCCTGCTCCGCGCGCTCGCGGTGGGCGCTCGCGATGGACACCACCTCCACGCCAGGGCACGCCTGGAAGGCGGGCACCTGCGTGGAGCGCGCGAAGCCCGTTCCGATGATGCCCACCCGAAGGGGCTGTACTTCGGTCGTCATCCCGCCTCCATCAAAGCCGGGCAGGCACCCCAAGGTCCCGGATCAGGCTCGTCCCGCCGCCTGTCGTCCGCGCCGGGAGAGCGCGTCGATCGAGGCCGCCACGAGCAGCACTGCCCCCGTTACCATGAACTTCACGGACGAGGACAGGGCCAACAAGTCCATTCCATTGGAGATGGATCCGATCACCAGCGCGCCCAGAATCGCCGACCACGCGGATCCGCGCCCGCCGAAGAGGCTGGTTCCACCGATCACCGCCGCCGCGATGGCGTTGAGCAGCACGTCTCCGCTGCCCGAGGACTGGTTCACCGCCAGCAGGCGCGAGCCCGCGAGGATGCCTCCCGCGGCGGCCATCGTCGACGCCAGGGTGAAGATGGCCACGCGGATGGTGTCCACGCGGATGCCGGCCCGCTTCGCCGCCTCCGCGTTGCCGCCCACCGCGAAGACGTGACGGCCAAAGCGCGTGCCGCGGAGGGTCAGCTCCAGCACCACCACGAAGCCCGCGAAGATGAGCGCCGCGAGCGGCAGTCCCCGGTCCTCGGTGAAGATGGCCACGGCCGCCAGCACGGCGGCGGAGATGACCACCACCCGCGCCACGGTGGAGCGCGGGTGCGCCTGCGGCAGCCCCGCCGCCGCCCGCCGCCACCGCTCCAGCAGCACCGTGGCCACGTAGAGCAGGAGGATCAGCGCCGCGGCCGGCCAGGCGATCGCCGGCTCGAAGAAGGTGCCGGTGAGCCCGGTGATGATGGGATCATTCAAGTTCACGGTGCCGGTGCCGCCCAGGGTGAAGAGCAGCGCGCCCTGCCACCCGAGCAGCCCGGCCAGGGTCACCACGAATGACGGCACCCGGAGCCGCGTAATCCACAGGCCATGGAACAGGCCGATCGCCGCGCCCGTGGCCAGCCCCACGAGGATGGAGGGCCCGGGAGACCACTGGTGCTTCACGTTGAGGATGGCCATCACCGCGGCGGACAGACCGCTCACGGCACCGGCCGACAGATCGATCTCTCCCAGCAGCAGCACCAGCACGATGCCCGCGGAGATCGTCCCCATGGCCGCGATCTGCAGCATGAGGTTGGTGAGGTTGACCGCCGACAGGAAGCGCTCATTGGCCAGGTAGAAGATGAGCCAGATGACGACCAGCCCGACGATGACGGGCAGGCTGCCCAGCTCGCCCTGGGACACGCGGCGGCGGAAGCCCTGCCACGCCCCCTTCAGCCCGGGAGCATCCTGGATCAGCCGGGGATCGATGGCGGCTTCGCGGGGGGCGCTCATACGACCTCCGGCTTGAGGGTCTCGACGACCTCGGTCTTCTTCACGCCGGTGATGGCGGAGACGACGTCCACCTGCTTGGCCTCCTTGGCATCGAACGTCGCTACGCGCTTGCCGAGCCGCATCACGATGATGCGATCCGCCACCGAGAAGACGTCCACCATGTTGTGGCTGATCACCACCACGCCCAGGCCCTGCTCGCGCAAGCGGCGGATGAGCTCCAACACCTGCTTGGTCTGCGCCACGCCGAGCGCCGCGGTGGGCTCGTCCAGGAGCACCACCTTGGGCGAGCCCATCATCGCGCGCGCCACCGCGATGGACTGCCGCTGCCCGCCGGACAGCGACGCCACCTGCGTGCGCACGCTGGGGATGCTCACGCTCAGCCGCTGGAGCAGCTCCGTGGCCTGCCGCTCCATGGCCGTCTCGTCCAGCCACCCCACCAGCTTCCCAGCGCCCCCGCCGCGCAGCTCGCGCCCGAGGAACAGGTTGCCGACGACGTCCAGGTTGTCGCAGAGCGCGAGGTCCTGGTACACGGTGGCGATCCCCAGCGACGACGAGGCCTGTGGCCCTGTCAGGGACACGGGCCGGCCCTCGAAGAGGACCTGGCCCTCGTCAACGGGGAGGATGCCCGAGATGATCTTGATCAGGGTGGACTTCCCGGCGCCGTTGTCGCCCACCAGGGCGACGACTTCACCGGGATGGACCTCGAAGTCCACCGTCGTCAGTGCCTGGACGGCTCCGAAGCGCTTGGAGACACCTCGGAGCGC
This sequence comes from Hyalangium sp., assembly GCF_045802625.1. Taxonomy (NCBI): domain Bacteria; kingdom Pseudomonadati; phylum Myxococcota; class Myxococcia; order Myxococcales; family Archangiaceae; genus Hyalangium; species Hyalangium sp. The sequence goes on from NZ_JBJMQP010000019.1 coordinate 72,546, forward strand.
CAGCAGCGGGGTCGCGGACATCCTTCCCTCCCGGGACTACTGGAGCTGCGCCGCCTTGCAGGCGTCCTGGTAGCTGGACGAGCAGATCTCGTCCGCCTTCCAGAACCCATCGGCGATGACGGTGCTCTTGACGTTGTCCTTCGTCACCGCCACCGGGGTGAGCAGAATGGAGGGCACGTCCTTCTGGGTGTTGTTCACCTTGGCGTTGACCTTGCCGGCCGGGGCGGGCTGCCCGTGCGCGAGCGCCACCGCGAGCTCGGCGGCCGTCTCGGCCTCGGGCTTGATGGCCTTGTAGATGGTCATGAACTGCTCGCCGGCGATGATGCGCTGGATGCCGGCCAGCTCCGCGTCCTGGCCCGTCACGGGGGGCAGCGGCTTGACGCCCGCGGCCTTCATCGCGGCGATGGCGCCACCGGCCGTGCCGTCGTTGGCGCAGTACACGCCGGCGATCTTGTCCTTGCCGATCGCGGTGATCGCCTGCTCCATCTCCTGCTGGGCCTTGTCCGGGCTCCAGTCCGGCGTGTCGTACTCGGCGCCGATCTTCAGGCCGCTGCCGTCGATGACGCTGTGCGCGCCGTTCTTGAAGAGCTTGGCGTTGTTGTCGGTGGGCGCGCCGTTGATCACCACGATGGTGCCGCCCGTCTTGCCGTCGGCCTTGAGCTTGTCCACGAGCGCCATGCCCTGCAGCTTGCCCACCTGCTCGTTGTCGAACGAGATGTAGTAGTCCACGTCCGCGCCAGTGATCAGGCGGTCATAGCTGATGACGGGAATCTTGGCCTGCTTGGCGCGCGTCACGATGGCGGCCGCCGAGGCCGAGTCCACCGGATCCAGCACCAGCACCTGGGCGCCGTTGGTCAGCGCGGCCTCGGCCTGGCTCTGCTGCTTGGACGCGTCCTGGTCCGCGTTGCTGTAGATGACCTCGCACTGGCCGCACAGCTCCTTCACCTTGCGCTCGAAGTGGGGACGGTCATGAGACTCGTAGCGCGCAGTCTTGGACTCGGGCAGCAGCAGGGCGATCTTGCCGCCCGCGGGCTTCTTCTCGGCTCCGGCGGTGCCGGTGGCGGCGCCAGTGGTGGCAGTACTGCCAGCCGGCGTCTCCTTGTTCTCCTTCTTGCAGGCGGGGATCAGCAGCATCACAGCGGCCAGCACCGAGGCGGCGCCGACGCGAGTCATCGAAGAACGGGTAGTCACTCGTCCCTCCCTCTAGTGAGTGGGTAGGTTGCCGGAAAACGCCGGGCATCCTGTCCTCACCCGCCAGGTACCGCAAGACTTTGCCCAGGCCAGTGCGCCGGGCGCCGCCGCGCGTCATGCCACGGAGCGCTCCGTGGACTCACCGTCCACCGCGCGAGACTTCCCCGCGGCAATGCCTGAACAGGAAGCTCCTGCGGCGGCGCAATCAGCCTGCGAGTCCCTCTCGGACACGAAGCACCGCTGGTGCTGGCATGCCGCATGCTTGGCACCGCCCTCCATGCCGGGCCCCCATGATCTGTTCGCGCGCTTCACCTTCGACCATCCGGAACGGGCGGCGGCGGAGCTGCGCGCCGTGTTGCCACCGGAGGTGGTCGCTCGGGTGGACTGGAGCAGCCTGCACCGTGAGCCTCCCAGCGTGGTGGATCCGGAGCTCAGAGAGAGCCAGAGCGACTTGCTGTTCTCGGCTCGGCTTCACGGGGGACAGCCCGTGTTGCTCTATTTCCTGCTGGAGCACCAGGACGGCCCCGCGCCGGGTCGAAGAGTTGTTCCAGCTACCGGAAGACGACCCGGAGCGCTGGACGGCACTGGTACCCCGCTTCGGATACCTGCTGGACGACCTGACAGCCGAGCGAGAGGACGTGCTCCGAGCGCGGCCTGGCCCACCCTTGGTGCCGCTGGCCCTGCTGCTGCTGCGCTCTGGCCGCTCCGAAGGGTTGGCCGTGCTCCTGGAGACCTGGAAGCCGCTGCTGGCCGAAGTGCTGGCCGCCCCCGGCGGGGAGGAGCACCTGCGCGCCATCGTCCACTACCTGCTCCTCGTAGGGGTGAAGGCCGCACGCGAGTCCTTGAGGAGAGTGATAAATTCGGTAGCAGGTGAGCAGCGAGCGAAGGAACTGATGAAGACCATGGGAGAGGAACTCATCGAGCAGGGAATGGCCAAAGGGCTGGCACAAGGGCTGGCCAGGGGGCGGGCGTTGGAGCGAGCCGAAGGAGTGCTGCGGATTCTGGCCGCTCGCGGCGTCACCGTGGATGACAAGGCTCGCGAGCTCATCCTCTCATGCTCGGATCTCGCCACGCTCGAGCGGTGGTTCGACCGAGCCCTGACCGCTATCCGCTTCGCGGATCTGCTGGTGAACGATTGAGCCTGCGGTGAGGCCTCACCCCTCGCGAGAGGCGCTGAACACGAGCTGCGCCTGCTGGGTGCCCGTGCCCGTCACCACCGTGAGCGTGCGCTCCGCGGACTTGAGGCCCTGGATGCTCTTGGTGGACAAGTCGAGCAGCATCGCGCCGAACGCCTTCACGTGGAACGAGACGCGCCAGAGCTCCTCCAGCTCCGAGAACACGCTGTCGATGAGGGTCGGATCTCCGCCCTGCAACAGCCCGTCCTTGAGCTGAGCCATACCGGCCACCAGGCGCTGCCACCGCACGTAGGTGCCTCCGTACATGCCGCTCACGTCCGCCAGCCGCGAGTTCTTGTCCAGCACGTCCGCGAAGGTGTTGGCGCCTCCCGTGCCCTCCCAGAACGCCACCTGTCCGTCTTCACCCTTGGCGATCCGGTCCTGCTTGAGCCACGCCGCGGCTCGCTGCGCGGCCCGCTGCGGCGTCCAGTCCTTGGCCTTCTCCGTCAGGTAAGCCATCCACAGCGGCGCGTACACGCCCTGACGGAACCCGGGGTTGGCTCGCGCGCTCAGGGTGTCCCACGGCATCGAGCGCGCCAGCGCCTTGGCGAAGAACTCGGGCTGGCCGAACGCCATCAGCGAGGTGAGCTCCCGGAACAGCGCGTCGGCCAGCTTCAGCTCCAGCCGGAGCTCCACCTCCCCGCCCCTGGCTGTGTCCTTGATCTGCTGGAGCACTCGCTCCTCGTCCGCGTCATCCAGCACGTGCCAGACGATGGCCTCGTCGATGGCCTGGCGGAGCGACTCGTCCGAGAGCTTCCCGTTGCGGCGCAGCAACATGTAGAGCCCGAAGTTGAAGTCCCGCACGGTGGGCTCGGACTTGAACTCGGCCATGTCGCACTTGAAGTCGACGGACCAGCCACCCCTGTCCTTGAAGAAGCCACCCTCGTAGCTGCGCACGCCCACGTAGGCGTAGCGCCGCGGGCCATGGACATGATCCGGCGAGCCAAACTGCGCCACCCGCTGGAGCTTCTTCTGGCTCTGGCTGTGGAGCAGCTGCCACTTCGAGAACCCCAGCGAGAACCCCCACGCCTCGTTCAGCGTCCGCGAGTCCTGCTCGAAGTAGCTGCGCAGCGCGCCCGGGTCGACCTGCGGGAGCACCTGCGAGAGCCGCCCCAGCACCAGCGAGGTGTGGAACTTCTTGAGCTGCTCGTCGGGCAGCTCCATCCGCAGCAGCGTCTGTTCATCGGAGAGCCGCGAGTACTCGTACTGGAACCCAGCGGAGATCTTCCCCGCGGCCATGGCCGTGAGCGCCTGCTTGACCTGGACCTTCCGGTCCTCCCAGGCCCGCTTGAGAGCGGAGGCGTCGGCCTCGTAGTCCTTCAACCCCAGCCGGTCCAGCGCCAGGCGCAGCGCCCGCTTCTCCACGTCATTGAGCTGCGCGGTGGACAGCTTGTTCACCAGCGCCTCGAATTGAGCGAGCCCCGGCAGCCCCACGAGCGCATCCAGCGCCGCTCCCACCACTTGCGCATCGGCGAGCTCCACGCTGACGCCGACCTGCGCCGCGAGCTTTGGCTCGCGCACCACACCCCTCTGCACCGAGACCACCACCGCCCCCGCCTTCTCGCGCGAGAAGGTGAGCAGGAAGTCGTCCGTGACGGTGATGGAGCCCCCCACCGTGGCCCCCGTGGAGGTCTTGATCCCCACCAGCGTACCCGCCGGCAGCAAGCGGCTGAGGGCGTTGAGGTTGGAGGTGAGCACGTCCGCCCACTTGAGCGTCACCGAGGTCTCCAGGCGCGTGCGAGCCTGGAAGGCCAGCGCCTCCTTGGGCTGGAGCTTCAGCACGTGGTCGAGCACCATCGGCAGCCGGAGGTGCTGGGCGTCGTTGATGACAGAGTCCTGCACCCGGTCGGTGAGCGCGTGCACGTGGTAGTCGGCCACGAACAGCGAGCCCTCTGCGCTGCCGGAGGCGCTGAGGAAGGGCAGGTTCACCCCAGCCTGGGCCTTGGCGCGGGCGCGAACGGCGTACTTCAGCCACCCATCCTGGCCAAGCACCAGCGGAGGGCTCAGCTTGGTCACGTCCTCTTTCGTGGGCGCGTTCCCCAGGACGCCGTCCGCGTCCACGTCGCCCGGCGCATTGAAGGCTTCGATGGAGACCTCGGCGCCCCCGTCCACGACGAAGGTGAGCTGCTCCAACCCGAAGGTGACCGGCTGATCCACCTTGGCCTTGGCCAGACTGACCGGGACCTGCGAGTCCTGGAGCATGGTGCTCGGGAGCAGCGCCTTGAGTTGATCGAGAAGGGCCAGCTTCCAATCGAAGGGCATGAGCGACCTCGGAGCGTGGCGCTGGAACGAAGCGCACGTCCAGCGTAGCGGACAGGCCCCTCCTTCGTGCGGAATTCTGGCTCGCGGGCCCGCGCCCTACCCCAGGCTCAGACGGCCAGCAGCGCCGCGCCGATGAGGCCGCTGTCGTCGCCCAGCTCGGCGTCGGCGATGAGCAGCCCCTCGCGCGAGGTGTTGGAGGCGAACGCCTGCACTCCCTCCATCACGTGGCGGCGGAGGCCCGGGCAGTGCGTCAACACTCCACCGCCAATGATCAGCCGCGCCGGGTTGAGCACCGTCACCATGTTGGCGATGGCCATGCCGAGCATGTGCCCGGCGCGCTCGTGGATCTCCCGCGCGCCCAGGTCCCCCGCGTCCGCCGCCTGCTCCAGCGTGACGGGCGTGATGCGGTTCGGGTCTCCCCCGGCCAGCTGGGCCAGCACGGTGGAGCGCCCCGAGGCGAGCAGCTCGCGCGCCTGGGCGATGAGGTTGTGCCCACCCGCGTAGGCCTCCAGACACCCCAGCTCGCCGCAGCCGCAGCGGCGGCCGTTGGGCACCACCTTGGTGTGGCCCAGCTCGCCGGCCACGCCCCCGGCGCCGCGCACCAGCTGGTTGTTGGCGATGATGCAGCTGCCCACGCCCGAGCCCACGAAGACGACGTACACGTCCGTGGCGCCTTGCCCTGCCCCAGCGTGCAGCTCGCCCCAGGCCGCGGCGGCCAGATCATTCACGACACGCACGGGTTGCCCGAGCCGCTGCGCCAGCAGCGCCCCCAGCGGCACGTTGCGCCACCCCAGGTTGGGCGCCACCGCGATGATTCCCGAGTCCCGGTGGATCTGCCCCGCCGCGCCCACACCGCAGCCGTGGACCGTGACTCCACCGCCCTCGGCCAGGGCCGCGGCGGCGGCCAGGGCGATGACCTCCACCACCGCCGCGGGGCTGCGTTCGGTGAGCGCCACCTTGGCGGAGGCCATGATCCGGCCGTGCTCGTCCACCACCGCAGCGCGGGCGAAGGTTCCTCCCAGGTCGATTCCCAGCGTGGACATCAGTGCGCTCTCCTTGGGTCCTTATACTCCTGCTACCCGCCGACCTCGCGCTTCACCTTCTCCACCGTGCCCTCGATGAGCTGCTGGATCTCCTTGAGCCGCTCGGGAGTGCTGGCCTCGAAGCGCAGCACCAGGATGGGCTGGGTGTTGGAGGCGCGGATGAGGCCCCACCCGTCTGGGAAGGTGACTCGCACACCATCCACGTCGATGATCTTGTGGCCCGCCGCGCGCAGCGTCTCGGTGGCGCGCTTCACCAGCTCGAACTTCTTCTCCTCGCGGGTGTCCACGCGCAGCTCGGGCGAGGCGTACGTCTTCGGCACGTCCGAGAGCAGCTCCGAGAGCTTGCCCTGCTCGTGGGTGAGGATCTCCAGCAGCCGGGCGGACGAGTACACCGCGTCATCGAAGCCGAAGTAGCGGTTCTTGAAGAAGATGTGGCCGCTCATCTCGCCGGCCAGCTCGGCGTGGGTCTCCTTCATCTTCGCCTTGATGAGCGAGTGGCCCGCCTTCCACATCACCGGCTTGCCGCCGCGCTTCGCGATGTCGTCATAGAGGGTGTAGCTGCACTTCACCTCGCCGACGATGGCCGCGCCCGGGCTCTCCTTCAGCACGTAGCGGCTGAAGAGGACCATCAACTGGTCGCCCCAGAGGATGTTGCCCTTGTCGTCGATGACGCCGATGCGGTCGCTGTCGCCGTCATAGGCGATGCCCACCTCGGCCTTCTCGCGCTTCACGGCGGCGATCAGGTCCTCGAGGTTCTCCACCACCGTGGGGTCCGGGTGGTGGTTGGGGAAGGTGGCGTCCATCTCGCAGAACAGCGGCACCACGTCGAAGCCCATGGCCCGGAACAGCGGCACCGCCACCGCGCCGCCCGTGCCGTTGCCCGCGTCGATGACGATGCGCATCCCCTTCCGCCCGACCTTGATGGTCTGCTGGATGAAGTGGTTGTACGGGGTGATGATGTCGAACGGCGTCACCGTGCCCGGCTTGCCGCCCTTCTCGAAGTCGCGCGCCTCGATGAGCTTGCGCAGCGCCTGGATCTCCGGGCCGTGGAACGTCGTCTTCCCCGCGCCGATCTTGAAGCCGTTGTACTCGGGCGGGTTGTGGCTGCCGGTGATCATCGCCAGCCCATCCACCGGCAGCGTGTTGGCCGCGAAGTACGTCAGCGGCGTGGGCACCACGCCCACGTCCAGCACATGCAGGCCCGTGGAGCTCAGCCCCTTGGCCAGCGCGTCCCGGAAGCGGGTGGAGGACTCTCGGCAGTCGCGGCCCACCACGATGGAGCGCCCGTGCTGACGGCGGATGAGCGTGCCCAGGCCCTTGCCGAGCAGCTCCACCACCTCGACGGTGAGATCCTTATCGACCAGGCCACGGATGTCGTACTCGCGAAAGATGTGCGTATTCATGGGATAAATCCCCACCCTCCCAGCCAATGGGAGAGGTAAGGCCAGAGGGCGGCGGACTCTACACAAGCGGGGGCAGAGGGGTAAGCGCTTCACGGCCTCGGGGGCCGGCGCAAGCGCTCCATGTCATGAGGAGGAAAGCCAGACAAGCCTCCCGCCGGGCAGACGGGTGCATGTCAGGCCACCTTGATGGCCGCCATTTGTCACCCTGGGTGTGGCCGTGGAGCGGCCCGCGGCCGGATCGGCTTGCCCTGGCGCTGGAGCCTGAGCGGCTCCAACGAAGGAGCGGATCAGCGGGCGATCGCGGGGATCGAGGTCGTCATCGGGCGCATCCTCCGCTGGAGCGTCCAGTAGTGGCGCTGCCCGGGGATGTTGAGCGGATCCAGCGCGAGCGCCTGCGCGTAGCAATCCAGGGCCGCCTTCAAGGCGTGCTGCGCCTCCAGGGTCTGGCCCTGGGCGAAGAGAGAGCGCGCGCGGACCTCGGCGCCGGTCCGGGCGGAGAGGTAGGCATGGCGCATGGGCGCCACCTGATGCTCCGAGAGCCCCGCGGCGATGCAGCGGGCGATCCCGTGGACATTGCCCTTGGCGGCGTCGAAGCCCGCACGAGTCAGCGGATCACCGAGCGTACGCTGGGCCGCCTCCACGCGAGCGCGCAGGGCCTCCAGCTCCTTCCGCTGGCTCTGCGGGAGCGCGCGTCCCCAGAAGGCCTCCACGCGGCGAAGCGCGGCCTCGGAGCGCTGGCGCACCTCATCGAAGCTCGCGGAGGGCGGCAGTCCGAGGAACACGTAGGGATCCTTGCCGAGCGCGGCGGTGCGCGTGAGCAGCTGCGCCAGCTCGGCGTCGGCCTGCGGCTCGACGGTGCCTCCACGGGCCTGGGTCACCAGGGCCCGCAGCGCCTCCGAGGGCTCGGCGAAGTGGACGAAGAACCCCGCGGAGACATTCCAGGCCCGGGCCTCGTCCTGGGACACGTGGCGCACCACGTCCCCGGAGCACAGCAGCGAGCGGCCCTGGAAGGAGAGCTCCAGCGGCAGCCGCGCCGCGAGCGCAGGCGGAGGCCCATCGAAGGCGATGAAGAGCCCCTCGGCCGTCACATCGCTGGCCTGGGCGGAGCGGGCCTCCGGACTGCCCAGCCCTCCCACGCGAACCTGCAGGCCCGAGGGCACCTCCGCACGCGGCGCCACGGCCTGCAGCGTCACCGTCGGCCGAGCCAGGCGGCGCTGGGCCGCGACGAGCGCGAGCTGGAAGTCCCGGGCGCTGGGGAAGCGCTCCTCCGGGCGCCGGGCGATGGCCTGCATCACCACCATGGACAGGGCCTGCGGAACGCGGGCATCCAGGGCGTGCGGCGGCGGCGGACGGATCTCCTGCTGCTTGAGGAGCACCTCGCCCACGCGGCCACGGCCGAAGGGCAGCCGCCCGGTGAGGAGCCGGTAGCCGATGACTCCCAGCGCATACATGTCCATGCGCGTGTCCGCGGCGGTGGTCTCCCACTGCTCCGGAGCCATGTACGCGGGCGAGCCCAGGGACACGCCCGCCGCCAGCTCCTCCTGGGAGAAGCACGCGGACAGGACGCTGGCCATGCCGAAGTCGAGCACCTTCACCTGCCGCTCGCCGTGCTTGTCCCGAGTGAGGACGATGTTGTCCGGCTTGAGATCGCAGTGCACCACGCCCCGAGCGTGCGCGGCCTCGAGCCCCTCGAGCACCTGGATGAGCAGCCCGATGACGTCATTGGGCAGCAGCGGCAGGGACAGGCACGACAGGGACTCGCCCTCGACGTACTCCATGAGGATGGCGGGCAGATCCCAGGGGCCCGGCCGGGCATCGAGCACGCGCGTGACGTTGCGGTGGATGACCCGGCTGGCCGCCTGCGCCTCGACGTAGAAGCGAGTGCGAACGTTGGGGTTCGCGGCCAGCGGCGGGTGCAACACCTTCACGGTGAAGCGCGTGCCGGTGGGCGGATGCAGCGCCAGGTACACGGAGCCCACGGCTCCGAGCCCGATCAAACGCTCCAGCAGGAGCGGGCCATGGTGATGGCCTACGAGCGAGTTGACCTCGTCCATCTCCGTGGCACCTGAGAAGGCCGGACAGGGACTGCCGACCGAGTGAATTGCCTGGCATCGAACGCATCTCATGACCGCCACCCCCACATCGATCCCCAACCCCCCCGAAATGCGCGAGCCGGATCACTGCAACCTTCGTGCAGAGCGCTGAGGTGGCTTATCGGACGTTCGAAACCCTCGGAGCGGCACGGAGGCGCGCAACTCCGGGTGGAGCGTGGCTGTCATTTCTACCGATGTACCCCGCAAAGAGACTCCAGCATCTACCGGCTTTTCCGAGATTGCCGGTCATGCGAGGCGGGGTGCCACACGTGGGGACTTCTGCAACGGTGCGAGGCGTGGGAGCCGGTGCGCCTACCGCTTGCGCACGTGGGCGGCGCGCTGGAGGGCCGTCTGTTTCCGGGTGCCCTCCTCGCCGCGCATCCACTCCTTCATCGCGGGGACCACCTGCTTGTTCCAAGCGCGTCCGGCGCGCACGGCGATGAACGTCTCGACCAGGGTGTGGATCATCGCGGAGAGCTGCTCGGACAGATACAGCCGCTCGTCGAGCCGGGAGTCCTCCTCCTCACTCATCAGCTCCGGGAGCTTGGCGGCGCGGATGTCGAGGAACTCGGCGTCCACCGTGACTTCGAACGCGCGCTCGCCGTGGGTGATGCGCAAGCGCGCCTGGTGGACGAGCAGGCCGCGATCCAGCGAGTGCTTCACCTGCTCCGAGTACGGCGCCATGGAGCCACGAGCGGACAGCTCGGTGACATCCCCGCTGACGCCCTTGAGCACCACGCGCCCGAGGAACAGCACGGTGAGCCCAGCCTTGTCGAACTGGGCCAGCGGCTCGCCCTCCTCCGAGCGCCACAGCAGCCAGGTGAGGAACTCCCGCCCCAGGTACGCCTTGCCGCGCAGCAGGGCCTCGCGGGCCTTGCCGCGCTCGACCTCGGCCTCGTCCTGCTTCTCCTCGGTGGCGGCGCCATCGACGCCGACATCCCCTCGCATGAAGGCCGCTTCCTCGCGGGCCTGCTCACGCTTCCCCATGGCTCACCTCCACCGGCAGCTCGGCCGCCAGCTCCACACCAATCAGCTCCGCGGTCGGTCCCAGCGTCGCCTCATCAATGCCCATGCGCGCCGCCGCCGAGGCGGGGATGAGCGGGGTGAGCTTCACCTTGAAGCCCGTCTCCACGGCGTTGAGCACCTCCTCCACGGCCTTGCGCGAGGCGGCCCAGATCTGAAGCTGCCGCGACTTCAGGTTCCAGCTCACGTCATGCACCTTGGTGAGGGGCACGGCGCGGTTGCGGAGCACCTGGCGCAGCGAGGAGCGGTTCTCGCCCTTCTCTCCACGGCTGGGCGGACGGCCCTTCTCCTTCTCGAAGGCGGCGGCCCACTTGTCGACCTCGGCGCGGAGCACGGGGCCGGGCACCTTGATGGTGTCGATGCGGTACCCGAACAGGGCGTACTCTCCATAGAAGAGGGCGCCGGCGGAGAACTCGGTGGCGTCGTGATTCTCCAGCTCGACGAAGCCGGCGGCCCGCTCCTCCTCGGAGCGGCGATCGATGGGGGCGAAGGCTCGGGCCTTCAGAGCGCGAGACAGCGAGCGCTTGAGGTCCGCGGCAGCTCCCTCGGCGGGCTCGACGAGGAAGCGTGAGAAGGTGACGGCACCACGCAGGACGGGCATGAGGCGCGGCACAATGAGGAGGGCCGCTTCCTGCGTCAAGTCACCGAGAGTGCATCCGTCAGCAGAGGGCGCACGGAAGCCGTGAAGCCCGCGCGGATTCTGCCTAGATTGCGCAGCCCTCAAGTCCCGTTATTGGAGTCCCCATGCGGCAGAAGGTTTTCGCTCTCATCGATGCAACGCTCCAGGCGCTCAAGGCGGCCGGCACGCTCAAGCTGGAGCAGGTGCCCGGCTACACCGTGGAGCCCCCCAAGAACGCAGCCCACGGCGACTGGGCGGTGAACGTGGCGATGCTGCTCACCAAGCCCGAGGGCAAGCCGCCCCGCGACCTCGCGAACGCCATCGTGAAGGGGCTGGTGGACAAGGAGGGCATCGTCGCCAAGGTGGAGGTGGCGGGCCCGGGCTTCCTGAACTTCACGCTCAAGGAGCAGGTCATCCAGCAGGTGGCGCGGGAGGTGCTGAGCGCCGGGGAGACGTTCGGGCGGCGGGCGCCGAAGTCGACGGGCAAACGCATCATGGTGGAGTTCGTGTCGGCCAACCCCACGGGCCCGGTGCATATCGGCCATGCGCGCGGGGCGTTCATGGGCGACGCGGTGGCGCGGCTCTTGGACGCGGCCGGGCACGACGTGACGCGCGAGTTCTACATCAACGACTACGGCAAGCAGGTGGAGACGCTGGGCCGCACGGTGCACAAGCGCTACCGGCAGCTCTTCGGCGAGCAGATCGAGCTGGCCGAGGGCGAGTACCCGGCCGAGTACGTCATCGACATCGCGAAGACGTGGAGGGCGGAGGTGGGCGAGAAGTACCTGCGGGCGCCGGAGTCCGAGTGGATGCCGGAGGCGATCGCGGTGGCCATCCGGGAGAACCTGAAGGCCATCAAGGCCACGCTGGAGAAGGCGAACATCCGGCACGACGTGTTCTTCAGCGAGGCATCGCTGCACACCTCGGGCAAGGTGGTGGCCATCGCCGGGGAGTACAAGAAGCGGGGCGTCACCTACGAGGCGTCCGAGGCCCGGCGCGACACCGAAAAAGTCCGCAGCGAGGACAGCAAGGCCGCGCAGTACACGGAGCGTCAGAAGGGTGGCACCTTCCTGGTGACGAGCCAGCACGGGGACGATGAGGACCGCGTGATTCTCCGGCACGACGGGACGCCGGTGTACCTGACGGCGGACCTCGCGTACCACAAGGAGAAGTACGACCGGGGCTTCGATCGGATGATCGACGTGTTCGGCGCGGACCACGCGGGGCACGTGCCGCGCATCAAGGCGGGGATGATCCTGCTCGGGCTGGATCCGAAGAAGCTGGACTTCCTGCTGGTGCAGCTGGTGCGAATCACTCGCGGCGGCGAAGAGGTGAAGGTCAGCAAGCGCAAGGGCACGGTGTTCGAGCTGGCGGACCTCATCGACGAGGTGGGCCCGGATGTGTGCCGGTTCCTGTTCCTGATCAAGACCGCGAACTCGCGCTTCGACTTCGACTTGGACCTGGTGCAGAAGCAGTCGAAGGACAACCCGGTCTTCTATTTCCAGTACGGCCACGCGCGGTGCGCGAGCATCCTGAAGAAGGCGGTGGAGAAGGGCACACCGTTCGTCGGGGCGGAGAACCTCACGCAGGCGCAGCTCGCGCGGCTGACGCTGCCCGAGGAGCTGGCGATGCTGAAGAAGATGAGCCAGCTGCCGGACGTGGTGGCCAGCGCCGCCGAGCGGCTCGAGCCTCACCACGTGCTGTACTTCTGCCAGGAGCTGATCACCGACTTCCACAGCTACTATACGAAGTACAAGACGGACCCGATCATCAGCTCGGACGTGGAGAAGACGCAGGGTCGGCTGGCGCTGGTGGCGGCGCTGAAGCAGACGCTGCGCAGCGCCTTCGCGCTGCTGGGTATCAACGCCCCCGAGTACATGGAGGCGCCGCCCGAGGAGGAGTGAGCGCAGCTCCCAGAGCCCTCTCCGTGAGCCGGGCCGCGGGAGCACGCATCGCCGTGGCTACAGGAACGTCTGGCGCTTGCGAGCCTTGAGCGCCTCGACGACCTTGCGCACGTCCTGGCTCTTGTCCTTGGGCACCACGAGCACCGCGTCTCCCGCGTCCACCACCACCACGTCCGTCAGCCCCACCACCGCCAGCGGACGCTTGTCCCCAATCACCACACAGCCATTGCAGTCCACCACGATGGACTCGGGGCCGGAGACGACGTTGCCGCGCTCGTCCGCGGGGCGCACCTCGGGGATGGCGGCAAAGGAGCCCACGTCCGACCAGCCAAAGTCCCCAGGCAGCACGGCGATGTTCGAGGCCTTCTCCATCACTCCGTAATCGATCGAGATGGACGGCAGCTTGGGGAACACGCGCTTGAGCACCGCGGGGAACGTCCGCTTGCCCACCGCCGCGCTCAGGGCCCCCAGCCCCTTCTGCATCTCGGGCATGTGCTGGGCGAAGGCCTCGAGCATCACATCCGCACGGAACACGAAGATGCCGCCGTTCCACAGGAACTCGCCCGAGTCCACGTAGCCCCGAGCTGTCTCCAGGTTCGGCTTCTCCTTGAAGGCCTTCACCTTTCGCCCACCGCCCTCCAGGGGCTCGCCGACCTGGATATAGCCGTAGCCCGTCTCCGGGCGGTGGGGCTTGATGCCCAGGGTGACGATGTGGCCGGCCTCGGCGATACGCGCGGCCTCGGCGAGCGTCCGCCGAAATGCCTCCGGGTTGGCCACGTGATGATCCGACGGGAGCACGATGAGGATCCCCTTCGGATCCCTCGCGGCCACCTGCACCGTGGCGAGCGCGATGGCCGGAGCGGTATTGCGCGCCATGGGCTCCACCAGGAGGTTCTGCTTCGGCAGCCCCTTGACCAGCTTCGCGGCGGCCTTCGCGTGGAGCGGCCCACAGACGATGAAGGTGTTCTTCATCGAGGCCAGCCCCTTGAGCCGGGAGGCCGTGTCGGTGATCAGCGGGCTCTTCGAGGCGAGGGGGAGGAACTGCTTGGGACGGGCCTGGCGGGACAGGGGCCAGAAGCGGGTGCCGGACCCACCGGCCATGATGACGGGATAGAGGGCCATGAGGCGGCGCACCATAGCGCCTCCCGGCCGGAAGGGAGCCCACTTCCACCGCTCGGATGCCCTGCTGGCTGGCAGCCGGGGCATCGATGATCAGAGTTTTGACCCCGCGCCAAAAAGCCAGTCTCATGGCCGGACGTTGGACCTCAAGGCCAAATCCACCGGATGGACGATCGTCCTTACGGCGGCGCTCGCGCTCGGGCTGTCCCTGGCGCCGCTGCCGGAGGCTTACCGTCCTATTCCGAGCCTCAGCAAGGAAGGCCCTCTGGCGCCACGGCTCGCGGAGCTCGTGCTGCCCAAGTCCTTGATGGGAAAGGGCGCTCCGAGGCGCGGGGGCGACGACGCGCTGGCGGGTGCGGCGCCCCATGCTCCCGCCGCCGAGGAGGGTCCTCCCCCCGAGGACGAGACTCCAGCGGCGGAAGAGGATGGCCCCCTCGCCACGGCGCCTCCGTCCGATCTGGAGGGGCTGAGCACCCTCACTCGGGCCCGGGCGCTCTCCCTGGAGGCGCTGCGCGAGAAGATGGGCGCCCAGCACGTGGACATTGAGCTGGGCTGCCGTCGCATGGGCCCGTCCGGGTGCGAGGAGAGCGGGCTGGCTCCCTTCTTCACGGCCTTGAACGAGCTGCGTGAGGACCAGCGGCGCCAGCCCGTGCGAGTAGTGCACCTGGGCGACTCGCTGATCGCCTCGGATCACATCACGGACATGATCCGGGCGCGGCTCCAGGAGCGGCACGGCTCGGGTGGCAAGGGCTTCCTCTTCGTGGACCGGCCCACGGGCTCTGGGCGCGCGGTGCGCACAGGCACCGCGAGCGAGGGCTGGCAGATCACCCGCCTCATCGATCGCAACTACCCCAAGGATCGGCTGGGCTACACGGGCGTGGCCTTCGCGTCCGGGGGCACCGCCGGCTCGCAGAGCGTGCGCTTCCCGGCGGAGGGCGCTCGGGTCGCGGAGCTGTTCTTCCAGACCCAGCCCAACGGCGGCTCGGTGCAGTTCAGCGCGGACGGCAAGCCCCTGCAGCGCCTGCTCACCCGCTTCGAGCTACCGGGAGTGGCCTTCTCCCGCTTCGCGCTGCCCGAGGACACGAAGACGCTCTCGCTGCAGACGATCGGCAAGGTGGAGCTGCACGGCGTCTCGCTCGAGACCGGCCTGCCGGGCATCGTCTACGACACCATCGGCCTGCCGGGCGCCACGGCGGAGGTCTTCCTCCGAGCCCAGCCCGCGGCCTTTCGCGCACAGCTCCGCCACCGCAAGCCCTCGCTGGTGGTGCTGATGGTGGGCGGCAACGAGGCATTCTACATCTCGCGCAACCGCATCACCCCCGACGAGATTCGCGCCCACGCGACGCAGCTGGTGAAGTGGGTGCACGAGGCGGTGCCGGACTCCGCGTGCCTGATCATGTCGCCGATCGACGCGGCGGTGCGGACGATGGGCGGAGAGCTGGTGCCGCGCCGAGGCTCGAAGGAAGTGGGAGACATATTCCGCGAGGTGGCGCGTGAAGGCGGCTGTGCCTTCTGGGATGCGCTGTCGGCCATGGGCGGCGAGGGCGCCTCCATCAAGTGGCTGTCCGCGGGCCTGTTCAACGAGGACCTGGTGCACCCGCGAGCGAGGGGCTCGGACCTGATGGGCCACCTCTTCGACATCGCGCTCCAGCGCGCCTACGCCAAGGCCCACCGTCCGCTGCTCGCGGTCGAGGATCCACCGGGCCTGATCGACGGCGCCACGGCGCTCAAGGGCACCTTCGCGCGGCTGCAAGCGCTGGAGGAGAAGAAGAGCACGGAGCGGCTGGGCATCGTCCAGCTCGGCGCGTCGCACACGGCGGCCCACTACTTCACGGACGCGGTCCGAGGCGCGCTCACCCAGACCTTTGGAGACGGAGGGCGCGGCTTCATCGCGGCGGGCAAGCCCTCTGCCCGGCTGGCCGCCGCCCACGTAGCGCGAGAGCTGACAGGCGAATGGCAGGTGCTGGACGCGCTCCAGCCGGAGGCCAAGCCCGGTGAGTCGTGGGGGCTCAGTGGCATCCGCGCGGTGGGGGCCCCAGGAGCCTCGATGCGCATCCAGTTCTGCGAAGGCTGTGCGCCCGCGAAGTCGCCTCGGGCGAAGTTGGCCCTGTACTGGCTGGACGCGCCGGGCGCCGGAAAGATGGAAGTGAAGGTGGACGGAGCGCCCGTAGCGCCCGAGGAACCGCCTCTCGCCCCAGCCACCGTGCCCACGGTGCGCATCCGCACGTTCCCCGTCACGGGCCCGATTCATTCGCTCGAGGTGTCCAACGCGGGCGGCGGCCCCATCACGGTGCTGGGTGCCTCGCTGGACTTCGAACAGCCGGGCGTCACCTACGACTCGGCGGGCCTGCCCGGCAGCACGGCCTTCACCCTGAGCAACCATGATCCGGCGGCGCTCAACGCGCAGCTCACCGCGCGAACGCCGCAGCTGCTTGTGCTCTGGTATGGCACCAACGAGGCGGGTCTACCGGATCTCGACCCTGAGGCGCTCCACAAGGAATACGTCGCCCTGCTCTCCCGGCTGCGCGCCTCGACCGGCGCGGAGTGCCTCCTCATCGGCCCCACGGACCGCCTGACGCAGGATTCGAATGGCCGCTGGACGGAGGCTGTCTCGCTGGGGAAGGTGCTCGCCACGTTGCCGGTGGTGGCGCGCGACGCGGGCTGTGCCTACTGGTCCGCCCGAGCGGCCATGGGCGGCGAGCGCTCCATGCTGCGCTGGCAGCGCTCCGAGCCGGTGCTGGGCCATGAGGACGGCACGCACTTGACGCAGCTCGGCTACGAGCAGCTCGCCACGTCCTTCGTGAAGGAGCTGCTCGGAGCGTACGAGGCCTACAAGGCGGCGCCTCCAGAGCAGGTCCAGGCTCCCATTCCTCCGCCGGCCCCGATCACTCGGAACGCGGAGGGAGGCTGACATGCAGTCCACCAGCATTCCCTTCCTGGCCTTCCTGGCCTTCACCTTCGCGCTGTACTGGGCGGTGCACCGCCACCGGGTGGCTCGGCTGGGCGTGCTGCTCGCGGCGAGCCTCTTCTTCTACATGGTGTGGACGCCGCTGCCCGTGCTGGTCTTCTTCTGGTGCGCGGCGTTCGACCACCTGATCGTCAAGGGCCTGGCCCGAGCGAAGTCCCCGGGGCTGCGCAAGGCGCTGGTGACGGCCTCGGTGGCTTCCAACCTGGGCCTGCTGGCCACCTTCAAGTACGCGGAGCTGTTCCGAGAAACAGCCCGGTCGCTGCTGGCGCCGCTGGGCATCGCCGTGCGCGAGGAACCCTTCGGGCTGCTGTTGCCCATCGGGCTGTCGTTCCTCTGCTTCCAGGCCATCAGCTACGTGGTGGACGTGTACCGCGGCAAGGCGAGCGCGGAGCACAGCTACCTGGAGCACCTGCTCTACCTGCTCTTCTTCCCGCGCGTCGTCTCGGGCCCCATCGTGCGCGCCTCGGCGCTGCTGGAGCGCTTCAACGAGGTGCCCACGCTGACGGCGGAGGCCGGAGGCCGCGCGCTGTACCGCATCGCCGTGGGCCTGGTGAAGAAGATGGTCATCGCCGACGTGCTGGGCAGCGGGCTGGTGGATCCGGTGTTCGCGGATCCCGGCGCCTACACCTCGGCCGAGTGCCTGCTGGCGGCGGTGGCCTACACCTTCGAGCTGTACTTCGACTTCTCGGGGTACTCGGACATCGCCATTGGCGCGGCGACGCTGTTCGGCTTCGAGTTCCCGGAGAACTTCAAGCGGCCGTACCTGGCGAAGAACCTGTTCGAGTTCTGGAACCGCTGGCACATGAGCCTGTCGAGCTGGCTGCGGGACTACCTCTACATCCCGCTGGGCGGTAATCGGCGCTCGGAGCCGCGAGTGCTCTTCAACCTGATGACGGTGATGGTGCTGGGAGGCCTGTGGCACGGGGCGGACTGGCGCTTCGCCATATGGGGGGGCGTGCACGGCGTGGGGCTGTGCCTCACCCGCACGTGGTGGCGGCTCCGCGGCATCAGCCCGAAGTCCGAGTCCGTGGGGCCCATCCGCACGGCTGTGGGGATGCTCCTCACCTTCACGGTGGTGGTGCTCACGCGCATCGTCTTCCGAGCGCCGAACATGGCGCACGCGGCCGACTTCTACGCGCGCATGCTGCTGTTCATGCCCGGGCTGGCCAACGTGAGCACCCTGGTGTGGGGGATGTTGGCGGTGGCGGTGGTGAGCCACGCGCTGCCCATGAAGCTCTACGATCTCGGGGGCACGCTTTTCGTGCGCCTGCCCGCGCCAGCCCGAGCCGTGGTGCTGGTGGCGCTCGGTCTGGGCATCCGGCACCTGACCTCCGTGGAGGCTCGGCCGTACGTCTATCTGCAGTTCTGAGCCGCCTCAGCTCATCTCTCTCCCCAGGGGAGCGGAGGGAATACGGAGGCGGAGTTGCCGGATGTGCTCCAGCAGGTTGTAGAGGATGCGCGCCGTCGCGCCCCAGATGACGTGAGAGTTGTAGGTATAGAAGTATACGTCGTACTCCGTCCCTCGCGCCGCGCGCTTCTCGGTGCGGAGAATGGACGGATCCAACAGGCCGGCGAGCGGAACCTCGAGGATGAACTCCACCTCCTCGGCGCTCGGGCGGTACTGCCCATCGCTCGGGACGATGCCCACGAAGGGCTGGATGCGGAACGATGTCGTCGTGGGCACCTCGTTCAACATACCGAGCACCCGCACTCGCAAGCGCTCGATGCCCAACTCCTCCTCGGTCTCCCGCAGCGCGGTGTGCAGCGGAGTCGAGTCCTCCGGATCCCGGCGGCCCCCGGGGAAGGAGAACTGGTTGGCGTGATGGCGCAGATGAGCCGGGCGGCGCGTGAAGACGATGTGCGGCACGCCGTCGCGCTCGAAGAGCGGAACGAGCACCGCGGACTCACGCAGCACCAACCCCGGCAGGTTCAGCGGCCGGGGCGGATGGGAGGCCAGCCAGGCCTCCAGGCTGTCGAAGAACGAGTCCACGTCAGTCCGTGACCTGCTTCTCCATGGGCGGCTTCAGCGGCTTCTCGGGCACGTCGATGTTCTCCACCCCGGAGAGCGGCTTGAGCACGCCTGCGTGCAGCAACCCGATCAGCGCCAGCCCGAGCGCGATGCGGTACACGATGAAAACCATCGTCGAGCGCGTGCGCAGGTAGCGCAGCAGCCACGCGATGGCCGCCAGGCCCGAGCCGAACGCCACCAGTGTCCCCGTCACCAGGGCCAGCGTGGAGGGCCGAGACTCAGCCTGCAGCACGTGCTTGAGCTCGAAGATACCCGCCAGTGAGGTAGCGGGAATGGAGAGCAGGAACGAGTAGCGGGCCGCGTCCTCGCGCTTCAGCCCGAGCGACAGCGCTCCAGTCAGCGTGGTGCCCGAGCGCGACGAGCCCGGAATGAGCGCCAGCGCCTGCCACCCGCCAATGACCAGCCCGTCCTTCCAGCGCATGTCCTCCAGGGTGCGCTTATGAGCGGCCATGCGCTCCACGATGAGGAGGATGATCGCCAGGATGATCAAGCTGCCGGAGATGATGTAGAGCGAGCGCAGCGAGGTCTCGATGTACTTCTTGAAGGCCAGGCCGAGCACCCCGATGGGGAGCGTCCCCACGAGCACGAACCACGCGAGCCGCGACTCGACGGTGGCGAACGGCTGGCGGCTCTTCAGCCCCTGGAAGAAAGCGGCGATGAGCTTCACCAGATCCCGGCGGAAGTAGATGAGCACGGCAGCGACGGTGCCCAGCTGGATGATGGCGGAGTAGGCCGCACCCGGATCATTCCAGCCAAGCAGCTCCGGGACGATGCGCAGGTGGGCGGTGGAGCTGATGGGCAGGAACTCGGTGAGTCCCTGGACCAGCCCGAGGACGATGGCTTCAATGAGACTCATAGGGCGAGCCCGGATGTAAGCCTTCCACCCCCTGCCCGCAAGGGCGATATCCACCCCATCGGGCTGTCCACTCGTGGATACGTCCGAAGGTGGGCATGCCCGCCATGGCGGTAGGCTCCCGGCCCACGCCATGCCCCCTGCCCCCCCCTGTCCCTGTTCCTCCGGACTCCGCTATCGCCAGTGCTGCGCCTCCTTCCATCGAGGCGAGGCGGAACCGCCCGACGCGGAGGCGTTGATGCGCTCGCGCTACAGCGCCTTCGCGCTCAAGGAGGCGGCCTACCTCTGGAAGACCCTACACCCCAGCCACCCGGACCGGGCCCGGCCGGAGGCAGAAGTGGTGAAGGAGCTGCGAGCCTTCTCGCAGAGCCACCAGTTCCCGGGGCTGGTGGTAATGGATCGCCGGCCGCCGGACGCGCAGGGGGTGGCGCAGGTGCTCTTCTTCGCCAAGGTCTTCGAGCGGGGCAAGGACCGCTCCTTCGTGGAGCGCTCGGACTTCCGCCACGACGGGACGGGCTGGCGCTACGTGTCCGGGGCGCTGCGGCTACCGAGCGAGCTGAAGGGGCCTCCGGAGGCGCTCACGCTGGCGACCTTCCCCGGGTGAAGGGGGCGCCGTCAGGATTTTCCGGACCATTTCGTCCCTCCCTTCAGCTGCCCGGCCGGTGAGGCCCTACACGCTCTGGTAAATCGCCTGCAAAGCGACGCGGTTCGAATCCGCTCCAGACCTGAAAAGGTCACCCAAAGTGGCTTCTCCACTCGGGCAGCAACCTTTCCCCTCCAAGCTCCAAAAAAAGAAACGCGCGGGACCCGAACCCGGGCCTCGCGCGCTTCTTCCATTCCAGAGGTTCCGCGGCGAGCCGCTTACGGGCTGCCCACGGCCTTCAGCCGCGACGAGCCGCCCAGCGCCTCACGCAGCAGATCCTTCTTGTCCGTGCGCTCCCAGGTGAACTCCTTCTCGGCGCGGCCGAAGTGCCCGTACGCGGCGGTCTTCTGGTAGATGGGCCGCAGCAGATCCAGGTGCTCGGTGATCTCGCGCGGGCGCAGACCGAACACCTGGCGCACCGCCTGGGCGATCTTCTCCTCGGGCACGGTGGCCGTGCCGAAGGTCTCCACCATCACGCTCACCGGGTCCGCCACGCCGATGGCGTAGGAGACCTGCACCTCGCAGCGGCGCGCCAGGCCGGCGGCCACCACGTTCTTGGCGATGTAGCGGCCCATGTACGCCGCCGAGCGGTCCACCTTGGACGGGTCCTTGCCCGAGAAGGCGCCACCGCCGTGCCGGCCCATGCCGCCGTAGGTGTCGACGATGATCTTCCGGCCCGTCACGCCCGAGTCGCCCATGGGGCCGCCCACCACGAACCGCCCGGTGGGGTTGATGAAGAACTTGGTCTTCTTGTCCAGCAGCTTCGCCGGCAGGGCCTTGGCGATGACGTCCTCGCGGATGGCCTCGTGGATCTTCTTGTTGGAGATGTCATCCGCGTGCTGCGTGGACACCACCACCGTGTCGATGCGCACCGGGCGGCCGTCCTTGTACTCCACGGTGACCTGGCTCTTGCCGTCCGGGCGGATCCACTGGTGCTGCTTGCGGCGCACGTCCGCCAGGCGGCGGGTGAGCGCGTGGGCGTAGTGGATGGGGGCCGGCATCAGCTCCGGCGTCTCGTCGCAGGCGTAGCCGAACATCATCCCCTGGTCGCCGGCGCCCTGCTCCTTCTTGTTGTCGACGCCGCGGGCGATGTCCTGGCTCTGCCCCTCGATGGCCACCATCACGCCGCAGGTGTTGCCGTCGTAGCCCATCGAGCTGTCCGTGTAGCCGATGCGGCAGATGGTCGAGCGGACGATCTTCGGGATGTCCACGTAACAGTTGGTCGTCACCTCGCCCGCGACGATGGCCAGACCTGTCTTGACCAGCGTCTCCACGGCGACGCGGCCCTGCGGGTCCTTGGCGATGATGGCATCCAGCACGCCGTCGGAGATCTGATCGGCGATCTTGTCGGGGTGCCCTTCAGTGACGGATTCAGACGTGAACAGGAAGTCGGTAGGCATGTCTTCTCAGAGAGTAACAGGAAGGCTCGGACCACAGACGGCTACGGCGCAGCGCACAGTAAACGTGCGGTCCTTCCTCAGTCAAACCCCCTGAGAGGGCCTGGAATTCACTCAGTGCCGCCAGCCGGCCAGCCGAGGGCCGGTGCCCTTCACGTGAATTTTCCCAGGCATGCGCCGTTCCCCTGGACTACAGGAAGCCGCCGCTTCCTTTTGACTGGAACAAGGATCCGTATGAACGCTCGCCTCCGCACCGTCTCCCTCCTGGCCGTCCTCGCACTCTCCGTCCCGGCGTTCGCCGCGGCGAACGAGGAGGTGGCCAAGCCCGTGAAGACCGTCGTCCAGTCCGTGCGCTACGGCAAGGACCTGGCCGCCCTCAAGTACTTCGGCGGGGAGCAGCAGGCCCGCTTCCTCCTGGGCGCCGCCTGGGACAAGGCCTCCGAGCCCCAGCGCAAGGAGTTCATCGAGCTGTTCCACACCCTCTTCGCGAAGATCGCCTTCCCCAAGGTCCGCGACAACTTCAAGAACCTGGCCTCCATCACCTACGACGACCCCGAGGTGAAGGGTGATGAGGCGAAGGTGGCCTCCACCATCGTCATCGACCACCCGCTGAAGAAGCAGGAGCTCAAGCTCAAGTACGCCCTGGCCAAGGACAAGGCCGGCTGGAAGGTGGTGGATGTGGCGGTGCTCGGCGACTCGATGCTCACCGGCATCCGCGATGATCAGGTCCAGCCGCTGCTGAAGGACGGCGGCTGGGACGCGCTGCTCAAGGCCATGCGCGAGAAGAACAAGGAGCTGGAGAAGGTCACCCTGAAGTAGGCCGCTCGCCTCCGTGGCATCCCGCCGGGCCTCCTCTCGTCATGGGAGGGGGCCTTTGGTCTATGTAGGCGCCGGACTTCCTCTGCTCAGGAGCCGGCGCCCCTCCCCTCGTCCTCTCACTCTGGCAGTGTGGCCGTTGCCCCAGCAGCCGAGCGCCCAGGCACTGCTTCCGGGCGAGGCCATTTGCCGGTAGGGTCCTGCGCACATGAGCGCCTCGTCGAACCACCCGCCTAATCGCTTCGCTCTCGCCTACGCTGGACTGATGGTCCGCAGGCCGGGCCTCGTTCTCCTCGTCATCCTCGCGCTGCTGGGTATCTCCGCCTACGGCACGTCGAAGCTGACCATCAACTCCAACCAGCTCGATCTGATCTCCCAGGATCTCCCCGAGGTGAAGGAGGTCAAGCGCATCATCGACATGGTGGGTGGCAGCGGCTACTTCATGCTCGCGCTGCGCTCGTCCGATGAGGCCACGCTCAAGCGCGTCGCGGATGACATGGCGATGAAGCTCGAGGCGGACAAGGAGAACGTCCGCTTCATCACCTACAAGCTGCCCGTCGAGTTCATGCAGCAGAACATGGCCCTCTTCATCAAGACGGAGGACCTGGCCGAGGGCAAGCGGCGCATCAGCGCCTACATGAAGGACCAGCTGCGCCGCAACAACCCCTTCTTCATCGAGCTGAAGAAGACCGAGCCCGTGAAGCTCGACCTTCAGGATCTGATCAAGAAGTACTCGAGCGTCGGCAAGAAGAGCATCATCGACGACTACTACATCTCGCGCGACCGCAAGATGATGATGATGCTCATCAAGCCGATGTGGGACACCAACGAGATCGGCAAGACGAAGGCCTACGTCGAGAAGCTCAGCAAGGACATCGCCGAGTACTCGAAGACGAACCCGCAGGGCGTGAAGCTGGTGGAGGACTACGACTTGATGGGCGACGCGAAGACGGTCGCCTATGGCTTCACCGGCTCGTACAAGACGGCGGTGGATGACTCGTACGCCATCCACGACTCGCTCACGCCGGTGGCCATCATCGCCTTCCTGGCCATCCTGGGCATCACCATCGCGTTCTTCCGCAAGTGGGCTCCCACGGCCATCGTGGTGAGCGGCATGGTGATTGGCACCGTCATCACCATGGGCTTCACCTACGCCACCGTGGGTGAGCTCAACATGATCACCAGCATCCTGGGCGGAATCCTGATGGGGTTCGGCATCGACTTCGGCATCCACTTCGTCTTCCGCACGAGGCTGGAGCTGGGCGCCGGCAAGCCGTACGACATCGCCATCCGGGATGCCATCATCAACGCGGGCCGGCCCGCCATGGTGTCCGCGGTGGTGACCAGCGGCTCGTTCTTCGTGCTGATGGTCAGCGAGTTCCGCGGCTTCAGCCAGTTCGGCTTCCTGGCCGGCTGCGGCACGCTCATCCTCGGCCTCACCCTGTTCTCGTGGAGCCCGGCGCTGCTGTCGCTCATCGGGCGCATGAACCCCACCCTGCCCGAGCGCCTCATTGGCACCATGAAGCCGCCGGCCACCAACAACGCCTCGGGGAAGGAGATCCGCTTCCCACGGCCCGGCCTGCTGCTGAGCATCAGCACCCTCATCGTCGTGGCGGTGTGCGCGTGCGCGATCCCCTGGAGCAGCGAGGATGTGCCCGCCAGCCAGGAGCTGAGCTTCTTCCAGCGCATCACCCACGGCGTGCGCTTCAACTACAACACCCGCGCGCTGATGCCCGCCAACCAGCCCTCCGTCCACCTGCAGGACGAGATCAGCCGGCGCTTCCAGATCTCCAGCGACCCCATCGCCGTCTACACGAAGACGCTCGAGGAGGCGAAGGAGGTCTACGACGAGCTGACGCAGCACAAGGACAAGTACAAGTCCATTGATCAGGTGGTGAGCGTCTACACCTTCGTACCGCCGCCGGAAGTCGCCCAGGCCAACGCGAAGATCCTCCAGGAGTGGCAGGACGAGCTGAAGGACATCGACGTCACCTCCCTGCCGCCCGAGCTGCAGGACAAGGCCGCCATCTTCAAGAAGATGCTGGAGGCGCGGCCCTTCGACGTGAACGGCGTGCCCGAGATCTACGCCAAGCAGTTCCGCCACCTGCCCACCACCAAGGTGGAGAACCACGGCTACCTCACCTTCATCTACCCGAGCGTGGACCTGTGGGATGGCAAGCTGATGCTCCAGTTCGCCGACGAGACGGGCGTCATCAAGACGGCCTCCGGCCACGAGTACCGCTCCGCCGGCGCCGCGCAGCTCTACGCGCGGCTGGCGCGGATCGTCCTCAAGGATGGCCAGCTCACCGTGCTGCTGGTGGCGCTGTGGATCCTCGTCATGCACTTCGCGGACTTCCGCAGCGTGCCGCTGGCGCTCGCCTCCGTGATTCCGCTCACGGTGGGCCTGGGGATGATGTTGGGGTTCATGTCCATCTTCGATCTGCGGCTGAACTTCATGAACATCATCATCCTGCCCATCCTCCTGGGCTTCGGGGTGAGCCACGGCCTGTACCTGCTCCACCGCTTCCTGGAGGGCACCTCGCCCGTGGTGGCGCTGCGCAGCGTGGGCGCCGCGGTGGCCTCGTCCACCCTGACGGCGGTGTCCGGCTTCGGCGCGCTGCTGTGGGCCAGCCACAACGGCCTGCGCTCCATGGGCCTGGTGGCCTGCATCGGCCTGATCACCACGCTGGTGGTGTCCTTCACGGTGCTCGCCGCGGTGATGCAGCTGCTGCACGACCGGCGCGTGCGCAAGAGCGGGCAGCAGCCCCCCTCGGGCTCGGCGGCCCCTGGGGCTCCGGGCTCCGAGACCCGCGCGGCCTAGGCTCGCCAGGGCTCCGGGCCCGCTGAGCCGGACATGATTGGAGGCCCCTCCTCACGAGGGGCCGGGAGAGGGACACGATGATGACGAAGCGACTCGCGCTCACGCTGGGCCTGGGCGTGCTCACGGCCTGCGCCACGGTGAAGAACAGCACCACCCGCCCCGACTACGCGCAGGTGGACAAGCAGCGCGTGAAGCGGCTGGTGGTGGTGACGCAGCCCCTGCCCGACGGCAAGCAGCCCGTGGGCGAGCTGTGGAGCCTCATCGCCCGCGAGTACATCAACCAGAACCGCGACTTCCTGGTGAAGCAGAACCTCACCCAGGAGGCGCAGGCGACGGACGCCTCGCTCAAGGCGCTGTGCACCGAGGGCTTCGAGGGCGTGCTCCTGCTGGCGCCCCAGGTGAAGCGCACCCAGGACGGCGCCGACACGGCGGTGCGCGCCCGGCTGATGCGGTGCGCGGACGGCGAGGACGTCTGGAGCGCCGAGGCCTCCGGGAGCTGGGACTCGCGGGACGAGAAGTTCCGCGAGCGCGTGGAGCACTACGTCAAGCAGTTCGGCCCCGAGGTGGAGCCCTACGTGGTGCCCACCTACAAGCTGCTCAAGGCCACGCTCGACACGCTGCCCAACCCCGAGCTGAACGACGCGGACAAGGACGAGAAGATCGAGCTGGGGGAGTAGCCGCCCATGGACGAGCACACCATCGCCCTGCGCCTGGCGCTGACGCTGCTGCTGGGCGGGTTGCTCGGACTGGAGCGGGAGCTGCGCGGGCATGCCGCGGGCTTGCGCACTCACCTGCTCGTCAGCCTCGGGGCCTGCCTCTTCACCCTGGTGGGCCTGTCCGCCGGGCAGTCCCTTGTGGGCGTCGAGGCCTCGGGCATCCGCGCGGACATCACCCGGATTCCCAGCCAGATCGTCGTGGGCATTGGCTTCCTGGGCGGCGGCGCCATCCTCCGCCATGGCACCTCCATCCACGGGCTCACCACCGCCGCCAACCTGTGGCTCACCGCCTCCGTGGGCCTCGCGGTGGGGATGGGCTTCTTCTTCGGCGCCGCCATCACCGTGGGCTTCGCCCTGCTGGTGCTCGTGGGCCTGCGCCCGGTGGAGCACCTCCTCGCGCGCTTCCGCGTACGCCAGGGCATCTCCCCCGACAAATCGGAGTCCCAGGAGCCCGGGCCTCACGAGCGCTGACCGTTCTCCAGGCGTTGGATCTGCCCTTGGGTGGACAGAGCCTTCCGGCTCTCGTGTTGCTCGGGGCACAGCTGCGCGCCGCGACAACTCACCGCAGGGCGCCTGCGAAGCGGCGTCTGTAGAGTGCGCCCGTCATGTGGAAGGCGTGTGTCGTTTCCCTCGCGGTGGCGCTCTTCATCGTCCCTGGGCTCGCCCGGGCCTGCGCCACGTGCGCCTGTGGAGACCCTACGCTCACCTCCATGGGCACGGAGCAACCCTTCGCGGGGCGGCTGCGCCTGGCCACCACGGTCCGCACCTGGGGACAGACCCAGGGGGAAGCCAGAGTGGACGCCGTGTCCCTGCGCGAGCTGCGCATGGACCTGTCCGCTGCCTATGCGCCTCGCTCGTGGCTCATCCTCTCCGCCACCCTGCCCCTCCAGGCTCGCCGGGTGCAGGACGTCAGCTTGATGCGGGAGCGCGGCTGGGGGCCCGGGGATCTGGAGGTTGCCGCCAAGGCGTATGTGTTCCGCGACAAGGAGTTCTCGCCGGACCACCTGCTGGGGATTGTCGCCGGGGCCCGGCTGCCCACGTCGCCCACCCTGCATGACGCGGCGGGTGACCCGCTGTCCATTGATGCCCAGCTGGGCACCGGCTCGTGGGATCCACTCGCTGGGCTCTCCTATACGGCGTTTCGCGGGGAGTGGTCCTTCGTCGTCAATGCGACGGGCTCTCTCCCCACCCGAGGACGCGAGGGCTTTCGCGCCGGAGCCTCGCTGCGCACCACGCTGGCCGCTCAGTACCAGCCGAGCCCGCGGTGGGCCTTGCACCTGGCCACCGATACCCGCCTGGAGGGCCCGAGCGACACCCTGGGCGTGCGCGACCCCGAGGGCAGCGGCTTCGTCGGCTTCCTGTCTCCGGACGTGCTGTTCAGCCCCACCACGGACACCGTCATCCAGTTGGGAGTGCGCGTGCCCGTGCTCAACCTCCTGAACCATACCCGGCAGAGCCCCATCCTCCAGGCGGCCTTGGCGTACGACCTATGAAGTCAGCGGCGCTGCGTTCCATGCTCTTCGTGTTGCTCGCGGGCTGTGGCGCGCGGGAAGAAGGCATTCGCTTGCACCTGGGACTCACCCTGCGGCCGGCAGGCCCGGTTCAGGTGGAGGGGAGCTCGCGCAGGTTCACCAACGATCGGGGCGAGCGCATCGTCCTGAACCGCGCCCAGGTGACCCTGAACAGCGTGGAGATCTTCCCCTGCCCGGAGGGCGCCGCGTGGCGGTGGCTCCGTGAGCTCTCGCCCATCGGCACGGCCTACGCGCACTCCGCGTCCAGCCCCCGGCAGTTGGGCACGCCTCACGTGAGCAGCCTGGAGCGCCCGGATGGAGAGGCCCTGGAGTTGGGCACCCTGCGTCCACCGCCGAGCCGCTACTGCAGAGTGCACCTGGTCTTCGGGCCTGCGGACGAGGACGCCGTGGGGCTGCCCGCGGATGGCGCCATGGACGGCCGGACGATCCTGATGGAGGGCGAGGTCCTCGCAGCCAATGGAGAGGACTCGCGCCCCTTCCGGCTGGAGAGCAGCGGCATCGCCAATGCCGAGCTGTCGCTCGAAGGGCTCACTCTCTCGACCGAGAAGTTGGAGGCCGAGCAGGTGATTTCCCTGGCGTACGATCACTGGCTGGACGGGGTCTCACCGCTGGCCACCGATGCCGCGGCGCAGGTGCAGAGCAATGTCGCCCGCTCCGCAGCGCTCAAGTCCGTTTACTGACTCACCTGGCGAGCTGAGGCCGCCTTCTCACCTCTGCGACATTTCGCCGCACTGTTCCTGGCCGCGGCATGCTGGATCGTCGCGATCGAGCCTCCACTTCGGTGGCTTCGAGCCCTCCGAGTCCCAGCATGACCTTCCGTACCCTGTCCCGTATTGGTGCACTCCTCATCGCCGCCGTCCTGTGCCTCGGACATTCGGACAATGGAGGTTGTGGAGGCGGCGGTGATGAAGAGCACGAGGGCGTTGCCACGGGCGCGACGTGCCCCCCGACGGACGCCCCCACGGCCCAGAGCTTCGGCACGGCGTTCCTGCAGACGTACTGCCTGTACTGCCACAGCGCGTCCGTCACCGGCGATGCGCGCCACGACGCCCCCACGGACACCAACTTCGACACCCTCGACGAGGTGCGCATGCATGCCATGCACATGGACATGCATGCGGCCGCGGGTCCCATCACCACCAACACCGAGATGCCACCCGCCGGCCGACTGCAACCCACGCAATTGGAGCGCGAGAAGCTGGGCGAGTGGCTGGCCTGTGGCGCTCCCTAAAATTTCGCCTGATAACTTCCCAGACGCCTGCTGTACGCCTGCGGTTTACATGGGATCAGATGCGCCGGGCGTATTCCGACCAGTTCCCCTGGTCGGTACCGGTGAGCCACTCCCAACTGGTCGGTACCGGTGGGCCGCTCCCGTCTGGTTCAGAGGAGGCGGGGCACTTCTGAAGGTTCAGAAGAGGTCTCAAACGGTCATTGTGATCAACCCTCACGCTCAGGAGTGGGCCTGCCGGCACCGACCCGTCGGGAGCAAACGTGCCGGTACCGACCAGTCGGGAGCGGACGTGCCCGTTCGCGCCGGGTGCCACGCTGTCAAAGGCCTTTACACTTCGCTGGCACAAAGTGAACCGGCCACGTGAGAAGAGTGCGCGGAACGCGAGGCTTCATCGCCCCCACTCGGAGCTTTCCATAGCCTGGACCTATGCTCCTGAGGGAGGTGCTCCATGAGGCTGCGGCAGGTGGGCGCGGTGGTGTTGATGTACCTGACGGCCTGCGCGGGCACTCCCCGCGCGCTGTACCCGGAAACCGACCCAGCCGAGGCTGAACTGGCGGCAGTGCGCTACGAACTGCACGTGCTCACCGCAGACAGTGGGCGCTCCGAGCCGGTGGAGGTGAACACCGAGGACTTCCAGCGCGCCATGAGGGTGTTGGCGCGGGAGTTCCGCCCGTCCGCGCAGCCTGCGGAGACGGCGCACTGGTTGATGGAGGGCTCGCGTCAAGCGGACCTGCTGGCGGAACTGGAGCACGGGCGCGTGGTGCGGCTGATGCCGATGGAGGACGGCAGCCCCCTGGAGGCAGGCTCGGCAGCGGAGCTAAGGCGCAAGTACCTGGGCCTGTGCCAGCAGGAGTACGGCGGAGGCGACTGCCTGGGACTGCTGGCGGACGGGCCCACTCTCACCCGGGAGGACGTGCGCACCCTGGGGCTGGCGCTGGCGTTGAAGGACGTGCTCAAGCAGACGCGCGTGGCGCTCAAGGGCATGGTGTCTCCTCAGGCGCTGATAGGGATGATTGTGTGGTCGTGCTGCGTGTACCTCACGCTCTGGCTGCTACCTGAGCCCGCCTCTAAATTGGTGGCCGCCGGATTAACGCTGGCGCTGCTGGCGTGGCTGCCGGTGCACACGCTGTGGGGGATGATGGATGGCTGGGGCCGCCTGGTGCACGACGTGGATCGGGCTACCTCCTTTGAGCAGGTGCAGGAGGCCAGCGCGAAGTTCAGCCAGGTGCTGGGGGAGAATACAGCGCACGTGCTGGTGATGGTGGTCACGGCGGTGCTGGCGGGGGGCGCGGCGAAGTTCACCGCCCAGTTGCCCAAACTGCCGGGCTACGCGCAGGCAGTGACTCAGGCCGAGGCGCAGGGCTTGAGTCTCGCGGGGGCCGACGAGGTGGAGGCGGTGGCTGCCGCCGAGAACGAGACCTTCACCCTCATGGTGCGCCGTCCCGGAGGACGCGCAACTGCGGCGGCGGAGGAAGCGGCGGAGGGACGCGAGGGTGTCACGGTCATCATCCGCCACCAAGGCGGCAACCGGCAGGTTCTCTTCAACGGTCAGCGCTGGCACGTGTCCGCCAACAGATCCGTCAGGGACATCCCGGCGAAAGACCCTGTCGGGGATGCTCTGGCGGCGGCGGCCCAGCGCCTTAGGCAGGCCTGGAGCCGTGATGCTCTAAGACCAGCCCAGCGCAACGCCATCAACAAGGCGCGCGAGGCGGGCGAATATCTACGAGCACGCTTGATGGAGCGCATGTTCCGAGGGCAATGGGTGGAAGAGCAACTGAGCCTTGAGTTCACGAACCTGAAGTGGAATCCAACCGGTGTTGATGCAGTTGATCCGGTGACGGGGCTCAAATACGAGATTCTTACCGGGACGGACTGGAACATGCAATTGCACGGGCGGAGGATGGCCGAAGAGTTCTTCCGGATGATTACCTTCTGAGCCAGGCGGCACCCAGGGGCACCATGATCACGTTCCGCAACCGTGAAATCGCCAATGAGCAACTTGTCCTGGATAGTAAAACCGAACTCTATTATTTGGGACCCGCGCTGACGCTGAGGAACTGCACTCTCGTCGTGAAGGTCCCCAGGAAAGCGCTGGTGGTGAACCAGGTTCGTTTGATCGACTGCACCATTGAGGTGGCACGGGTGCTGAAGAACTTCGGGTGGGACTCAGTCCACCTGAAAGGCTGCCGGTTCAAGGGGCGCTTCGTCGGCAATGACTTTGGGAATTGGCGGGACGCAACCCAAGCAACCATTGTGGATTGTGACTTCAGCTCCGCGCACGTGGATCAGTGTCGGTTCCTCCACTGCGACGTTCGTACGCTGCGTTTCCCCCCTTGGCCGTACTTCACACTGTTCGCCCCCGCGCGCAGGGCCGCCGAACTGGCCGCGCTTCCCTGGCCCGGGAAGTACGGGCGCGTTATTGCGCAATCGATCGCGGAGGAACCGCCTTCAACCGTTGCCTTGACTTATGCGGCCCCAGACCTCGCGAAGTTCTGCGGCACCACCCCGGAAGCCATCAAAGCGCTCATCGAAAAGCTGGACGGCGTGTATTACTGAGCCGCCCCGCGTCCATCGCGCAACTGATCCAGATGCAGCCCCCATTCCATGCACTCACCACGGATCCTTCCAGTCGTGGGCGGGTGGCGGCCACCCCAACAAGAAAGGTGGCCGCGCCGCTCAGGGCTCCGCGGAGATGAAGCGCCGCTCCATCTCCGTGCGGATGTAGCGCTCGATCTCCTCCGCCGTGGTCAGCTCCATGGCGGAGTTGAGCAGCGCCACCGCATCCGCGCGGCTGGCGCTGCGCAGGATGTTCTTCACCACCGGGATCTGCCCCGACGTCATCGACAGCTCGTCGAAGCCCAGCGCCAGCAGCACCAGCGAGTAGATGGGGTCTCCCGCCATCTCACCGCACATGGACACCGGGATGTTGGCCGACTTCGCCGCGCCGACGATGTTCTGGATCGAGCGCAGCACCGAGAGGTGCAGCGGCTTGTAGAGGTAGGCCACGTCCCGGTTCTGGCGGTCGATGGCCAGCGTGTACTGGATGAGATCGTTCGTCCCGATGGAGAAGAAGTCCGCCTCCTGGGCGAGCCGGTCCGCGATCAGCGCCGCGCTCGGCGTCTCCACCATGATGCCCACCGAGAAGCGCTTGCCCATGGGCACCCCCGCCCGGCTCAGCTCCGTGCGGCAGTGCTCCAGCTCCGCGCGCGCCTCGCGCAGCTCGCTCATGCCGCTGATCAGCGGGAACATCAGCCGCAGGTTCCCGTGCGCGCTGGCGCGCAAGAGCGCCCGGAGCTGCGCCCGGAACAGCTCCCGGTGGGCCAGGCAGTAGCGGATGGCCCGCAGGCCCATGGCCGGGTTGGGCTCCTTCTCGTGCTTCACCTTGGTTGGGACCTTGTCCCCGCCCAGATCCAGCGTGCGGATGGTGACAGGCCGCCCGCCCATCGCCTCCAGCACCTGCTTGTAGGCCCGGTAGTGCTCCTCCTCGGAGGGCACCGTCTTCCGGTCCAGGAACATGAACTCCGTGCGGTACAGCCCGATGCCCTCCGCCCCGTGCGCCAGCAGCGAGGGGATCTCCTCCAGGAACTCCATGTTCCCGTTGAGCCGGATCCGGTAGCCGTCCGCGCTCGTCGCCGGCAAGTCCTTGGTGCGCAGGGCCAGCTGCTCGCTGGCCTGCTGCACGCGCTGCGCCTCTCGGAACAGGGCGAGCTGATCCGGCGTGGGGTTCACCAGGATGACGCCGCTCGAGCCGTCCAGCGCCACCAGGTCTCCCGGGGAGATCTGCTCGCTGGCCTTGCCCGCGCCCACCACGGCGGGAGTCTCCCGGGCGCGGGCGACGATGGCGGTGTGGCTCGTCTGGCCGCCCAGATCCGTGATGAAGCCGGCCACCCGCCCGCTGCGAGCCATCATCGCCGCGTCCGAGGGAGCCAGGTCATGCGCCACGACGATGGCCTCGGCGGGGATCTCCACCTCCTCGTCCACCACCTGGCCCATCAGGTTGCGCACCACGCGGTCGGCCACGTAGTCCACATCCGAGCGCCGCTCGCGGAAGTACTCGTCCGGGATGTTGTCGAACAGGTGCTTGAGCTTGCGCGCCACCCGCCGCACCGCCCACTCGGCGTTGATGCGGTCCTCCACGATCAGCTTGTCCACCTCGTCCACGAGCATCGGGTCGTGCAGCATCAGCCGATGGGCCTCGAGGATGAGCGCGTGGTCATGCCCCTCCGAGCGCGTGATCTGGTCCTTGAGCTCGGCGAGCTGGCGGTCCGACAGCTCCAGCGCGGTGCGCATGCGCATGCGCTCGGGCTCCACCTCCGCCTCGGCCAGCCGCAGCTTGGGGGTGCGCACCCGCTTGCGGTCCAGGATGAAGGCGTGCCCTACCCCGACGCCGGGCGAGGCGCCGATGCCTTTCAAGTTCAGGGTGGGGGTACCTGGCGAGCTCACGGTTCCTCGTTCATCCGCGGCAGAGCATACCCTGCCGCGCCTATTGGCCCTCTCCGAAGCGATCGTTGATGAGCTTGACGATCTCCGCCAGGCAGGCCTCCGCGTCCTCGCCCTTGCAGGTGAGCTTCACCTTGGACCCTTGCCCCGCCGCCAGCATGAGCACTCCCATGATGGACTTGGCGTTGGCCTTCTGGCCCTGGTGCTCGATGGACGTCTCGCACTTGAAGCGGTTGGCCACCTTGACGAGCTGCGCGGCCGCCCGGGCATGCAGGCCCAGTGCGTTGATGATCTCGTACGTGCCTTCAGCGACGTTAGCCATGTGCGGCTCCACTCCCCCTCGTCATCTAGAGAAAGGCCCCCGCCGCGCACGCCAGGCCCGCGGCAAGGTACAGCACGACGTAGTTGGGCACCCGCTGTTGAACGAGCACATAGGACACCACCCCCAACGCCAAACAGCCAGCCACCAGGAAGGGCGCATGGTCCCCTCCCGCCGTCCGCCCCAGGTCCACCGAGAGCCAGGCGGCCGTGCCCCCGGCGCACGCCGCCGCGATGGAGCGCAGCCGGGCGCCCCGGCTAGGCAGGTTGGCGCGGGCCACGGCCTCCACCAGCCGGTCCCCCAGCTCCAGGCCCAGCCAGTAGAAGCGGGCGCGCAGGGTGAGGTGCACCAGGTTGTAGAGGAACAGGAAGAGCAGGGCCGCCCACGCGTGCAGCAGGGGCACCAGGGCGGCGCACACCGCGCCCACGGCCGGCTTGAGCGACAGCCAGAAGAACCCATCCCCCAGCGCCGCCAGCGGGCCCATGAGCGCGGCCTTGAAGGCTACCACTTTGTCGGGCGTCTCCTCGCCCCGGGCGATGCGCTGCTCGTGGTTGAGCACCCCGCCGACGATGGCCGCCGCCACGTACGGATGGGTGTTGAAGAAGACCAGGTGCCGCTGCACCGCGGCCTCCTGCTCCTTCTTCTCCGGGTAGAGCTGCTCCAGCGCCGGGAAGAGGCTGTAGGCCAGCCCCAGGTTCTGCATCCCCTTGGGGTTCCACGAGGCCTGCAGCGCCAGCGAGCGCAGGAAGACGCGCAGCAGCACGGACCGGCTGAGGGTAGGCGCGGGCACGGAGCTCATCGGCGCTCCTGGTAGGTGCGGAGGATGACCACCAGGATGACCACCAGCGCGCCCAGGCTCGCGTACAGGGGCGCGCGCTTGGCGTGGCTGCCCTGCGCCGCCAGCGCCGCCGCCACCGAGGCCATGGCCGGAAACGCCCACGCCAGCCCCCGGAGCAGATCCAACGGCAGCCGCTCCATCCACGGCCCGAGGAAGAAGCCCAGCACCGCGCACCCAGCCGTGGCCAGGGCATAGACCAGGAAGTGCGGCCACATGCCCCACAGGTTCTGCCGCACCGCGCGAGAGAGGTTGCCCGCCTCGGCCGAGGCCATCGCCACCCGGGCCAGCCGCGCCATGTACCCCTCGAGCAGCCGATCCACGTACCGCCCCGCCCGGCCCAGGCCAATGAAGAGCAGCACGGCGACGGACCAGATCGCCTGCGTGGAGCCCGCGCCCGTGGCCGCCGCCATGGTGGCCGCCGCCGCCGCCGTGCCCGTGGCGGACACGGTGTCGTTCTCCGGCAGCGAGGCGCCCAGGTTGGCGGTGCCCAGGTAGAACAGCTCCAGCAGCATGCCAATGTAGAGGCCCGAGCGGACATCTCCCAGCAGGGCGCCCATGATCGTGGCGGACACCAGCGGCCGGGAGAGCATGGCCTGCAGGAACGCCTTGCGCTCCACGGCCACCACGCCGCCCCAGAGCCCCGCGAGCAGCACCTGGGTCCAGCTCACGCTCACGCGCTCACCCGCCCTTTGCCCAGCGCTCGGTCAGCTCCCCCAGCTCCAACGACTTCTCGGAGGGCACCGCTCGCGCCTCTACCCGCACGCCCTTGTCCGCCAGCCCCGTGAGCGCCTGCACCTCCGCCTCCGCGAGGAACACGGACGGAGACACCTGCCGGCGACCGGCTCCAAAGTGCACGTTGCCCAGGTTGAGGTGGTCCATGGCCAGCCCGTGCGCGAAGGCGAAGGGCACCGAGGCCACATCCCTGAGCAGCACCAGGGTGCGCACCCCGTCCTTGGAGACGGAGGCGAAGTCCACCTGGGCCAGGGGAAGAATCTGAACTTCGATGGCGCTCTGCACCGCCAGCGCCATGGCGGCGCGGATGAGCGGACTGGAGGCGGCCTCGTCATCGGCCACGACGACGCGCTGCACCTTCAGGTGCGGCAGCCAGGCCTCGACGACCTGTCCGTGGATGAGGCGGTTGTCGACCCGGACCAGGGTGATCACGGCTGTCTCGAATCGCCTAGGGACGCACGCGCGTCAAGTTCGCGGCGACTGCTGGGCCTCACGAAGCAGGGCGGAGGCGCAGGTGATGTTGCGCTGCCCATACGAGGCCAACAGGCTGGCCATCTCCGGCAGCGGCAGGTGCTCGTCGCGCAGCGAGTTGGCCTTGAGGATCATCGGAAGGTTCACGCCGGCGAGGACCTCGAGATTCCCCCGCTGACACATCATCAGCGACTCCTTGCAGGGGGTACCTCCGAACAGGTCGGCCATGACGATGACACCTTCCCCGTCATCGACCCGGGCCACCGCCTGCTTCATCTTGGCGCGCAGGTCCTCGACGGACGTGCCCGGCTCGATGTTGCATGTGGCCACCGAGGGCAACTTGCCCACAATCTGCTCGGCGGTGGCGACCAACTCTTCCGCCAGACGCCCGTGAGATGCGACGACGAGGCCAACCATATTCACTCCTCACCACCCCCCGGGCTTGCGTCCTACGCCTGATTCCAACGGCGTGCAACCCCGGTGAAAGGTTCCGCGTCCCGCCACCTGTTACAGACTACCCTCTTATCTCGAAAGGTAAGAACGCACCCAGTTTTACGCCCACCATTCCTCGCCCCGTGGGACAAGGCGCCGTTACCCACCGGACGGGGGAGCACCTCCCCAGCTTCCCACATTCTGTAGATGCCGGGACATGACTAAAGGTTCAGCTCGGAGCCGATTTTCCGGCCCTTGCCTATTGGCTGGCGGGCGGGCAGGCGGCCTCAGGACACCACGAGTCGGGCCCGTTGCGCCGCTGGGAGGACGTGGGCGGTAGCCCCCGCGTTGAAGACCAGGAAGTCCTCCTCCACGCCATCGCTGAAGATGACGCCACCCAAGGGCATGCGGGACTCGAGCACCAATTCCCGCTCGGAGGAGACGAAGCCGCTGATCAGGCTGGCGGAGGAGTGGCGGCTGATGAAGGGCTCGCGCACGACGAAGGCCAGCCGAGGGTCCTCCCAGCCCATGCGCCAGGTATTCCCCGGCACGCCACCGGCGGCGGTGGTGAGCCCGCGGGCCAGGTTGAAGACCGACGAGAGCCACCCGCTGGAGCCCGCTCCGGTGGAGACGATGACCCCGCTGGAGGACTGGGACTCGGCCGTGTCCCCGTAGCGCAGCATGTAGCGGGCGGAGACGTGCGTGCGCGCGCCGAGAAACAGGTCATTGAAGGCCAACAGCCGCTGCCCGTCGTCCAGGCGAGCCTCGGCCAGCGTTACCTCGCGCACGCTCGCCTTGCCCTCCAGCGTCCGCCACACCGCCGCGCGAGCCCCGTCCACGCCAAACGGCAGCAGCACCCCGTCGAAGCGCGAGGGGTCCGGGTTGATGCCCACCAGGGGCTGGCCGCTCACATACTTGGCCACGTTGGCCACCAGCCCGTCCTGGCCCACCGCCACCACCACCTCCTTGCCGGTGAAGAGGAAGGTGGGCACCAGCGAGCGGTCCACCTGCTGCACCGGCAGCCCGAGCGCCAGGGCTCCATGGAGCCCCTCCAGCGCCCGGCGGTAGGTGTCATCCTCGCGGGCGTAGTCCTCGAAGTCCTGCCCGGCGTGCTCCAGGTAGAAGCGCGCCTGAGCGCGGGTGTTCAGCCGCTCCACCAGCTCCGCCAGCCGCGTCTTCCGAGTGACGAGGACAATCTTCTCGAACATGGTTCCCTCACCGGCTGGCCCGCGTGCGCTGCGGCTCGGCGGGCGGCTCGCGCTGCGAGGGGCCCAACAGCCCGCTCAGCAGCTCCGGAGACATGTTCAGCTCGCCGATCTTCTGCGCGTTCTCCGCCATCTCCCGGAAGGCCAGGGCGATGTTCAGCTTGGGATCGTTCCCGCCGCCGTTGGCCGCCATCAGCGTCTTCCAGTCCACGTCGCGCACGGGGGCCAGCACCTTCTCCAGCGCATAGGCCCGAGCGTCCGCCGCCTGGCGCTCGTTCTGGCTCCAGCGCTCCATGAGCGCCCCGCGCTGCTCCTCCACGGCGATGTCCGCCGCCATCTTCGCCTCGCGGATCTGCCGCTGCTTTGCCTCCACGGCCAGCTCCGTGGCCAGCTCGCTCTCCTTGATGCGGCGCTCCTGCTCCACGGCGGCGTTGCGGCGGGTGTAGATGGCCTCGTCCGCGCGGCGCTGCAACCCCTCGCGGGCCTCGGCCTCCAGCGCTCGAGCCATCTCCGGCGTGGGCCGCACCGAGAGCAGCGAGAAGCCCATCACCTCCACGCCCAGCAGGCGGATGGCCTCCGAGCTGCCCAGCGCCGCGAGCACCTGCGCCTCCACCACGTCCGAGCGCCCGAGCACCTCGCGCAGCCCCATGCCCTGCACCACCGTGCGGGCGCGGACTTGAGCCACCTGCACCAGCCGCTCCTCCAGCTTCTCCGGATCATGGGAGAGGTACCGCCCCGAGGGAGCGATGGAGTAGTCCAGCAGCGACGCCAGCCGCTTCGGATCCGCCACCCGGTAGGTGAGCTGCCCCTGGAGCGTCACCGCCTGGAAGTCCTGGGTGATCTCGTTGAAGACGAAGGGCACATCCGCGCTCGCCAGCGGCACCGCCACCAGCGTCGTCGTGGGCGCCCAGTAGAGGAAGGACAACCCGGGCCCCTCCCGCCTCACCTTCCCGTCCTGGAACTGGATGACGTACGTCGTCGGCGCAGCCTTGATGTACCGGATGGGCATGACCCGCTCCCCTTTTGTGTTCTTCTTACACTAACTTAGTGTCTCAAAAACACATTCGCAACGTAGATGAACGCGCACAGGGAGCAACGGGGTGGGAGAACCGCTACTGGAAGAGCACTTCGCGCCGCTCCCAGCTCGTGCCGCCGCGCCCGTCCCGGACGACGACCCAGAGGGTGGACCGCTCGGTCTTCTCGGGAGGCTCGCGCCAGAAGGACTGGGGCCCGACGTTGTCGGGCGAGGGATCCCGAGGATCGTACTGTCGGGTGACGTCATGCCGCCAGGAGCCCGCGTCGGTGAACCAGGCGAACCGGAGCCGCTCGCGCTGGAGCTCCGTCTCTCCGCTGAACCCCCGGTCGTTGTAGAACTGGGACTCGGACTCGTCGAAGAGCGGTTCGATCTCGTGCTCGCAGACCCGGACGAGGCTCTTGTCCTTCGCCTCGACCTCCTTCTTCTTCTCGTCCGGGCAGGCTCCGTAGGTGATCGTCCTCGGCGTATCCGGGAGCCAGTCGGTACCATCCAGCGTGAGGCCCTTCACCACCGGGTTCCGGTTGGGCTCCTGCCCTTCTGGCAGCACCGCGGTCACCGCCACCTCCTTGACCGCCACCAGCTCACCCTGGTCCGAGCTGACCGAGAGCTCCATCTGGATCTGCGCCGCGGGGATGTCGCTCCCGGAGCCCAGCAGGCCCACCACGTCCGGCGGGACAGGGAGGGTCAAGCCGACCGAGGAGAGCGGCATGCTGTTGCTCGGGAGCCGGAGGGTCGAATCGCCCTCGGGGCAGCGCTTGTTCTGGGCATCGCCCTCGTTGCCATTGGAGAGCGCGGGGAGGAGGCAGGCGGCCCAGCTCACCTCGGCGGCGCCGAGCGGATCCGCCGGGTCCACCACCAGCGCCAGCGCCTTCACGGAGTCGGGGAGCGCGGTTCCACCGGCCAGCTCCGGCGGATCGACCTGAATGGCGAGGATCCGGCGATCGATGACCTCACTCGAGCGCTGGAAGTCATAGGAGCAGGCCGTCAGCGCCACCAGCGTCACGAGAGGAATCAGACGGGCGGACATCAGAACTCTCCCTTCATACCGAAGGTCGGAAGCAGGGGCAGCCCCCGGATCGGCGCGTTCTCGCGATAGCGGTAGTCCCAGAGCGTCCCCTCCGGATTCGAGGCGTTGTAGATGTTCTGGACGTCCAGGTAGGCGGACAGCCTCCAGCGCTCGAACGTCCAGAGCTTCTCGGCCCGGAGATCAAGCTGGTGGAAGGTGACGCCTCGGGCCGAGCCCGGCACGCCCTCCACCGGGAAATAGCGCCCGGTGTCCGCGTTGTAGGTGCTTCCCGAGATGGGCGTCTCCGGCCGTCCCGTGGTGAGGCGGAACCGCATCCCCAACTCCCAGCCCCCCACCAGCTTGTAGGAGCCCACCAGCGTGAGGATGTGCGTCTGATCGAACTCGACCGGGGCGTAGACCTTCGCGTCCTCGTCCCACTGCACGGACCGCGAGAGCGTGTAGGCCACCCAGCCATAGAAGCGCTCGGTGAGCTCGTGCTTGAGCAGCAGCTCCATGCCGTAGGCCCGGCCATGGCCCCGGTTGTTGTAGAGCTCGGGCTCCTGCTGGCCGTTGCGCTCCACGAAGTCCTGGGACGAGACGACGAGGTGATCTCTCCAGTTGTAGAAGCCCTGGAGATCCAACAGCACCAACTGGCTGAGCTTCCACTCGATGCCCCCGGCCGTCTGCCGGCTGCGCGGCAGCCCCAGCTCCGGGTTGCCGAACGTGGGCGCGACCTGCGCGGGTTGAGGCGCCTGCCGGTACAGTCCCACCGCGGCCTTCGCGGTGAGCGTGTCGGTCAGCTCGTAGCGCGCCGCGAGCCGAGGCTCCAGCGAGCCTCGCGTGCCTCCGGGGAGCTGATAGGCCTCGAACCGGAGCCCGGGAACGAGCTTCAGGTGCTCGAGCGGCAACCACACCGCCTCCCCATAGGCCGCATACGTGGACACGTTCACGTGCTTGCTGACGACGCGCGGCGGCGGCGGCTCGGTGTCCTCCGGCTTGGCCACCTGGGGGAACTCGAAGTGCACGTCGTAGTTGGCGACGTTGATGTCAGTGCCCGTCTCGACGGAGAGCCCCTTCACGAGTTCCTTCTCGGCGGCCCCTCGCACGTTCACATCGTGCGAGGTGATCCCTCCCTTGAACACGGTTCCAATCTGGAAGTTGAAGGGGGTGATTCCGATCGTCGGCGCCAGCGAGAGCTTCCATCCGGAGTCGGTCAGCCGGTTCCACCCCAGGCGAAGCCGGTGGAAGGCCTGGTGCGTGTCCAGCGAGAAGGGCTGGGTCTCCTCCGAGCCGCTCTGGGAGATGGCCAGACTGTCGCTCGAACCGAACGCGAGGACCTCGAGCCGGTCCTTCCCGAGCTTCAAGTCATAGCGAGCCTGGTAGTCCCAGTAGACCGGCGAGGCCACGGTCGTCGCACCGCCAGGGGAACGGAAGGCCTCCAGGACGGGAGGCAGCAACAGATCGATGTAGCTGCGCCGCGCCGAGACCGCGAGCGTGCCGTAGTTCTTCGTCTCGCTGAGCGGGGACTCCAGGTAGAAGCCCGAGTTCAGCAGGTTGATGTCCACGAGGCCGTGCAGCCGCTTCGGCTCGGGCGAGTTGACGCCCACGTCCACGATGCCGGCGATGGCTCGCCCGTACTTCGCGCCGTAGGCCCCCGGGAAGAAGTCGATCCGGTCGATAAAGGACGCGTTGATGACCGAGGGGCCACCCGCGAAGTGGTAGAGCAGCGGGATGGGCACCCCGTCGATCATCACCTGGGTGTCCTCCGGCTGAGCGCCTCGCACCAGCAGGGCTCCCGAGATGTAGGGAGCTCGCGCCATGCCCGGCATGTTCTGCAGCACGCGCAGCGGGTCTCCGAAGGTGCCCGGCACGGTCTGCAGCTCCTGCTTCTGGAGCGTGCGCCGGGCGACCTCCTTCTTCTCCCGGGCACCCACCACCACCGTCTCGAAGCCGCTCTCCACCTTCTTCCAGAGGTACGCGGTGAGATCCGTCACCTCGCCCTCGCGCAGCTCCTCCGTGGTGAGGAACTTCCGGTGCTTCGGCTCGGAGATCTCGACCTTGATGCGCCCAGGCACCACTCCGCGCAGCTCGAAGCGGCCCTCCTCATCCGTCTCCGCCGTCAGCCCCTGCTCGGGCAGGTACACCGTGGCGTTCGCGATGGGATCCCGCGTGCCGCGCTCGACCACCCGGCCGCGGAAGTTCACGGGCTTCTCGACGACGGCCGTAGGCTCGGGGGGTGGCGGCGGCTTCGGCACGAAGTGGTAGACGTACTCGATGCGGACCGGCGCTGGCTTGCCATCCACCTCGGCCGGGGAGAACTCGAGCTGCAGCACGGCCTCGCGCGCCGCCGCATCGAACTCCGGCCCGGCCGAGCGCGTCACCTCCGCCTGCGTCACCTTGCCCGTCTCATCGATGTCGATGGTGAAGGCCACCTCCGCCGCCTCGCCTCGGGCGAGCGCCTCGGGGGGATAGACCGCCTCGACGAACTTGAGGAGCTCGGGCGCCTTCGTGAGCTGCGGAGCCGATGGCGGGACTCCCGCGTCCTCCGGCTCCCGGTGGATACCCTGGTCCTCCTGGGCGCCCGCGCTTCCCGCGAGCAGCGCACAGACGACGAGGACCCATCGAGCCGCGCGCCCACAGCCGCGGCGCCCCACAGAACGGAAGTGAACGAGCATTCTCAGGTAGTGAGCTCTTGCAACGCGGTGAGCAGTGGCCGGCCCCGACGGACCCATGCTCATCCACGGGTCTCATCCCGTCAAGCTGCCACTCAGGCGCGATAGCGCGTCACCACCTCGGTGAGCTTGCGGGACACCTCGTCGAGCATCACCGCCGCGTTCTTCGTCAAGTCCAGCTCCTTCTCCGTGTCCTCCATCATCATGGAGAGCTCCGTCACCGCGCCGAGGATCTGCGCGATGCCCAGGTCCTGCTGGCTCACGGCGGCGACGATCTGCCGGACCGCGGTGGTGTTGTCCCGGATGAGCGAGGACAGCTCGCGCAGGCTCTCGCCCGTGGCGCGCACCTGCTCCAGCCCGCTCTGCATCCGCTCGGCGTTGCGCTGGGTGATGCTCACCGTCTCCGTCACGGCGTGGCCCACCACCTCGAGGATCTCCCGGACCCTCAAGGTGGCCTCGATGGACTGGTCCGCCAGCGAGCGGATCTCCCGCGCCACCACGCTGAAGCCCTTGCCGTCGGCGCCGCTGCGCGCCGCCTCGATGGCCGCGTTGAGCGCCAGCATGTTGGAGCGGTCCGCCAGGTCCTTCACCGTCTTGGTGATGGCGCCGATCTGCTGGGTGGTCGTCCCCAGGTTGTGGATGCGCTGGGCAATCTCCTGCACCTGGGCGCCCAGGTCCGCCAGCCCCGAGACGCCTAGGGCGATGGAGGCCTCGCCCGCCCGGCCGAGCGAGTCTGCCTTCTCGGCCACCCGGAGCACCGTCCCCGCCGTCTCGGCCGCCAGCGAGGAGGTCTCCCGCAGTTGCTCCACCGTGAGGCGAGTCTCATGCAGCGCCGCCGCCTGGGCGCTGACCGTGTCCTGCTGCTGCTCCGCGGAGTGGCGCATCCGCGTGGCGGACTCGGCCAGCGTGCCTCCCGAGGCGCGCAGCTCGTGGTGGATGGTCCTCAGCCGCTCCACCATCTCGCGGAAGGCATCGGCGAGCTGGCCCACCTCGTCCCCGGAGCGGACCGGCACGGGGAGCGTCAGGTCTCCATGCTGGCTGATCTCCCGCGCCACCCCGGTGAGCGCCCGGAGCGGGTGGACCAGCGAGCGCCTCAGCC
Source organism: Hyalangium sp. (assembly GCF_045802625.1). Taxonomy (NCBI): domain Bacteria; kingdom Pseudomonadati; phylum Myxococcota; class Myxococcia; order Myxococcales; family Archangiaceae; genus Hyalangium; species Hyalangium sp. The sequence goes on from NZ_JBJMQP010000019.1 coordinate 115,634, forward strand.
CGAAGGCCAGCAGCAGCGCCACGGCGATGCAGCCCAGCACCCCGCCCGCGAAGATGAGCGCGCCGCGCCGGAAGTTCGACCGCAGCTCCCAGAAGGACGAGAGCACCGAGTCCGCCTCGTCCCTCGCCATGGACTCCAGGAGCTGCTCGAGCACCCGCGTCTTCTCATGGAACTCCGTGGGCAGGGCCTGGGGATCTCCCTGGCCGTGGGCGGCGATCAGCAGGCGGCCCAGGCCCAACGTCTCCTTGAAGCGCCTCTGCACGTCCGCGAGCCGGTCCGCCGGATAGCCCCTCTCCCGCAGGGAGGTGATCCGCGCGCCGAAGCTCTTCTCCAGCGTGTCGAGCTCATCCTGCGCCTGGGCCTGGGTGCCGGTGACGTTGGAGGCCAGCAGGACGGCGGTCTGCTGGTGGATGGTCCTCAGCTCGAAGAGCGCCGTGGCCATGGTGAAGGAGCGCTCCAGCGAGGACTGCACCCCTCGCGTCAGCCGGTAGGACGAGACGATCTGCGCCCCCCCCAGCACCGCGAATGCCACTACAAGCAGGCCGAACGACACATACAGCCGCCGGCCGATACTGGCCCTCATCATTCTTCCAAGCGTCCTTCGAACAGGGAGGCCAATGCAATAGGTAGGGCTCCATTCTCGCTGTAGGCGTGCCTGCTCCCTCGTCCGCACGGCCGCTCTCTCCTCAGTGATCCGCGGCCCCGGAGGCTTTTCGACCCAACGCAGAGCGTAGTGCTCGTGCCGTGGCCTCTGCGTGACACCCGAGGGGCCCCGGTTCCCCCCTATCTCGCCCGAGAGCCCGTCCGATTTAAGGTACGGCTCCTCATGGCCCCCCCGAGCAACGAGGAGCACGTCAGGCAGGTGTACGGAGAGATCGCTCCGGCGTACGAGGTCCTCTTCCCCTCCCTGCACCGCTACGAGGACCGGGTGGAGCGGTTCCTGGCGTCGGCGGTGACGCCGAGCTGCCGGGTGCTCGACGTGGGGTGCGGCACGGGCTTGCTTACTCGGACGCTGGACAACTCGGTGGAGGTGGTGGGGTTGGACCTGTCACCGGAGATGCTCGAGCTGGCGCGGCAAGGCCGGCCCTCGGCCACCTGGCGCGTGCACAGCTACCACGAGCCCATTCCCTCGGAGCTGGGGCGCTTCGATGTGGTGCTGGCCATCGGCTGCCTGGACTTCTGCGATGACGTGCGGCTGGTGCTGAACCACTTCGCCTCGGCGCTCAAGCCCGAGGGACGAATGCTCTTCACCGTGCTCGAGCGCCGGCCGGGGCTGGATGGGCACGAGGTGCCTCGGCGGCAGGTGAAGACGGCGGGGCCGGCGGTCTGGGTGTCCTTCCCCTCCTTCGAGGAGACGGCCTCGGCGCTGGCGACGGCGGGGCTGCTGCCCTACGGCTACACGCACGCGCCCGGCTGGGTCCACCTCATGGAGCAGCGGACCATGTACTTCGGCTGGTGGGAGGTGGGGCGGCGCTGAGGACGGCAGGCCTCGAGGGCCGCGCTACTCCTTCTCGATGTCGCGGTCCCAGAGCTGGATGCGGGGGATCTCCTCCTGGAGCTGCCGCGTCAGCTCGGCCGCGATGGCCACCGAGCGGTGCTTGCCGCCGGTGCACCCCAGCGCCACCGTGAGGTACGCCTTGCCCTCCTTCTGGTAGCGCGGGAACAGGAAGCGGCAGAGGTCCACCACCTTCTCGAGGAACTGCTGCGTCTCCTCGCGCTCCAGCACGTACGCGGCCACCTTCGGGTTCTTCCCCGTCAGCCCCTTCAGCTCGGGCACGAAGTAGGGGTTGGGCAGGAAGCGCACGTCCAGCACCAGGTCCGCCTGCGGCGGCACGCCGTGCCGGTAGCCGAACGACATCACGGACAGCGAGGGGCCCGTCGCCGGCTCCGGGCTGAAGCGCGCCTGCACCATCCGCTTCAGGTCATGCACGTTCAGCGCGGACGAGTCGATGACCTGGTCGGCCAGCTCGCGCAAGTCCCGCAGCTCCTCGCGCTCGGCGGCGATGCCGTCGGCCACGGTGCCGGTGGGGGCCAGCGGGTGGCGGCGGCGCGTCTCGCTGAAGCGGCGGATGAGGCTGTCATCGCTCGAGTCCAGGAAGAGCACCTCCACCTGGTGGCCCGCGCGGCGCACCTCGTCCAGCACGCGCGGCGCCTCCTTGAGGAAGATGCCCTCGCGCACATCCACCACGAGCGCCATCCGCTCGATCTGGCCGCTGCCGGCCAGCTCCGTCAGCTTGGGCAGCAGCAGCACCGGCAGGTTGTCGATGCAGAAGAAGCCAGCATCCTCCAGCGCTCGGATGGCCGTGGACTTACCCGAGCCGGACATGCCGGTGATGATGACGATGTGCTTTGCGGGGGCGCTCACTCGACCTCTTCTCCCAACGTACGACGCATCGCACCGTCAGCGATAGCACGGTTGAGCCGCTCGGCGAACTCCCTCGCCGAGTGGTGCCCCTGCAGCTTGAGCAGGTGATTGCGCGCCGCCACCTCGATGATGGTGGCCATGTTGCGGCCCGGGCGCACCGGCACCACCGACAGCGGCACGTTCACCCCGATGATGTCCAGGAACCGGTCCTCCACGCCCAACCGATCGTACTCCTGGATCGGGTCC